>NZ_JBEXUP010000079.1:0-41676 GCF_040614375.1 Nonomuraea sp. NPDC005983 | reverse complement strand
CCGCTCACCCGCAGCCCGCCTGCCCGCCCGCAGTTGGTGGAGGCTCTGGCGCGGCGAGGCGACGAACTCCATCGCGCCCAGCACGTGCGCGACCACCGGACGGCACGCGGAGGCGAAGCGATGACCGGCACCGGCAAGCTGATCCGCCTCGCGCTGCGGCGTGACCGCGCACTGCTCCCGCTGTGGGTCTTCCTCCCGTGGCTGTTCCCGCTGGCGTTCGTCGCAGCCTTCAACAGCGGGTACCCCACCGCACAGGCGCGCCAGGAGTACGCGGAGACGAGCACCCACAACACGGCCTTCACCGTGACATACGGCGCGCTGCACGGATCGAGCCTGGGCGAACTGGTCGCCTGGCGTGCGGGCTTCATCCCGATCGTGGTCGGGCTGATCAGCATGCTGACGGTCATCCGGCACACCCGCGCGGAGGAGGAGGCAGGCCGGCGCGAACTGATCGGCGCGACCGTGGTCTCCCGCCACGCGGGCCTGGCAGCCGCCCTGATCACGGCCGGTGGCGCGAGCCTGGTCCTCGGCCTGCTGGCGGCGCTGGGGCTGATCAGCCAGGGCCTGCCCGCCGCCGGTTCGCTGGCGTTCGGATCCGGGCTCGCTGCCGTCGGGTGCGTCTTCGCCGCGGTGGGGGCGGTGGTCGCCCAGCTCACTACCGGCGCGGGGAGCGCCCGCGGCATCGGGATCGTCGTCCTCGGCGCCGCGTTCCTGCTGCGCGGCATCGGCGATGTCAGCGGCAAGGCCGGCGGCGGGCTCGGCTGGGTGTCCTGGCTGTCGCCGATCGGCTGGGCCGGTCAGTTCCGGCCGTTCAGCGGCGAACGCTGGTGGGTCCTCGGGCTCGCCGCCTGCGCGGTCGCCGCGCTCACCGCGGTGGCCGTCACCCTGTCCGGACGGCGGGACCTCGGCGGCGGCCTGTTCCACGACCGTCTCGGTCCTGCCGACGCCGCACCCGGGCTGCGCACGCCTCTGGCGCTCGCATGGAGGCTGCACCGCGGGGCACTGGTCGGCAGGGTCGCCGGCTTCGCCCTGGTCGGATTCGCTCTGGGCAGCATCGCGGAGAGCCTCGGCGAAATGATGAACAACAGCACTCCGGCAGCGCGAGAGGTCCTCGCCCGGATAGGCGGTCCTGGCACCGTCGTCGACCAGTTCCTCGTGGGCATGATGACCATGCTCGGCGTGGTCTCCGCCGGGCTCGCCATCCAGGCCGCGCTCCGACTGCGGGCGGAGGAGAGCGGCGGGCGCGTGGAATCCGTCCTGGCCACCGCGGTCGATCGGCTGCGGTGGGCGGGCGGCCACCTGACCTTCGCGCTGCTCGGCAGCGCACTCGGACTGGTCGTGTTCGGAGCGGCGGTCGGACTGGCGTACGGGACGAGCACCGGTGACGTCGGCCGGCAACTGCCGCGCATGCTGGGCGCCGCTCTCGTCCAGCTGCCCGCGGTATGGGTGTTCGCCGGGGTCGCGTTCGCGCTGTTCGGCCTGCTGCCCCGCCTTTCCGCAGGCGCGTTCGCCGTACTCCTGGTGAGCACGCTGTTCGGTTGGGTCGGCGCGGAGCTGCAACTCAGCCAGTGGGTGATCGATCTGTCGGTGTTCGCCCATATCCCGCAGCTTCCCGGCGGTGAGGTCAGGGTGCTGCCGCTGGTCGTGCTGACGGCGATGGCGGTGGTGCTCATCGGGCTCGGCCTGGTGGGCCTGCGACGCCGTGACCTGCCGATCGGCTGAGCCCGCACAACCTCACAGATGACGACCAGAACCAGGAGGGCTCATGGACAAGATCCCGGCCGACTTCACCGGCGTGCGGGCAACCGCGCTCCTCGAGTTGTACCTTCGATGGCTGGACAGCCGAGATCGGCGCCCCATCCTCCGCGATCCCTGGCCATACCGGGCCGTACAGCGCCTCGGCTTCGACTTCTCTCCGTTCAAGTCCATGGCCATCGCACGGTTCGCCGTGGCCGTCCGGTCACGCGTGATGGACGGGTGGGTCGCGAAGTATCTGGCGAACAACCCGGATGCGGTCGTTCTGGATCTCGGGTGCGGGCTCGACTTCAGGGTCTTCCGGATCGATCCGCCGCCTGGCCATCACTGGTACGACGTGGACTTCCCCGACGTCATCGAGGTAGCGCGGCAGCTCTACCCCGAACGCGCGGAACACAGCACCATCGGCGCGTCCGTCGTCGATCCGGGCTGGCTCGCGCAGATCCCGGGCGACAGACCCGTGGTGGTGGTGGCCGACGGCCTGTTCGGGTTTCTCAGCGAGGACGAGGCACGACAGGTCTTCCGGCAGATCATGGACCATTTCCCGCGAGGGGAGTTCGTCTTCAACAACATTTCGTCGTCGATCAAGAAACGACATGAGAAGCGACCGTCAGCGCTCTTCACGAAGTTCGGCATCGAAGAGAAATGGGCGCTTGACGACGCGCGAGGAGCCGAGAAGCTCGATGACCGCCTGCTCTTCGTGGACAAGGAGAACCAGCTGGACACGCCCTTGCTCGCACGCACTCCGCTCTACTATCGGGCACTGTGCGCCTTGATCAGGATGGTTCCGTCCTGGAGGGAGAGCGGCTGGATACTCCGCTACCAGTTCTGACCAGGTGAGGAGATGGCTGCCCCTTTCCTCGCCCAGCCGGCGCTTTCCTCCTTGCCGCGAACCGCGTGGTTCGCCCGCTTTCGATGGCTCTAGGCTGTGCGCTGTGACTCCCGGGCGGATGGTGATCGACGGCCGTTTCGAGCTGCTGGAGCAGCTGGGCAGCGGCGGCATGGGCACGGTGTGGCGGGCCTACGACCTCGCCCTCCAGCGCGAGGTGGCGCTGAAGGAGGTGCGCGCGTCCGGCCCGGAGGAGCAGGACCCGGGCAGGGCGCGGATGCTGCGCGAACGGGTGCTGCGCGAAGCGCGCGCGCTGGCCCGGCTCCATCACCCCAACGTGGTGACCATCCACCACATCGTGGACGCGCCGAACATGCCGCACCCGTGGATCGTCATGGAGCTGGTACGCGGCCGGTCCCTGCAGGACCTTCTCGCCCGGGGGCCGCTCCCCCCGGCGGAGGCGGCACGGCTGGGGCGCGGGATCCTGGCCGCGCTGCGGACCGCCCACGCGGCGGGCATCTGCCACCGCGACGTGAAGCCCGCGAACGTCCTGCTGCGACCCGACGGCAGCCCGGTGCTCACCGACTTCGGCATCGCGGCGCTGCACGACTCGCCCGGCCTGACGGCCAGCGGCGACGTGGTCGGCTCGCCCGAGTACATCGCGCCGGAGCGGCTGCGCGGCCAGGAGGGCAACCCGGCCTCGGACCTGTGGTCGCTGGGCATGCTGCTGTACGTGGCCGTGGAGGGCCGCCACCCGATGCGCCGCGACACGCCCATCGCCACGCTCGCGGCCGTGCTCAACGGCCAGCTCCCGCCGCCCCGTCAGGCGGGTCCGCTGACGAACGTCCTCAGGGCGCTGCTGGTGCCGGACCCCGCCGCCCGCCCGCAGGCCGCGGAGCTCGACTGGATGCTGGCGCAGGCGTCCGGCCAGATCTCGGCCGCCGACACCACCGCCCCGGGGTCGCGACCCGGCTCGCGCCGGGGCCGCGCGGTGACGATCGCCGGGGTGGCCGGGGTCGGCGCGATCCTCACCACGGTCCTCGTCCTCCTCCCCAGGCTCCAGGACGGCGCCGTCGCCAGGTCGACCCCCGATCCCTCGACGCCCGCCACCGCGACCATGAAGCGCAAGACGCCCGCCACCCCGACCACGGCGCGCGAGACGCCCTCGACCTCCGAGACGGAGCCGGAGAGCCCCGAACCCGGCACACTGCTGACTCCCAGCCGGATCAGGGACGTGATCGGCGTGCTGGAGAAGGAGGCGCACGGCGCCCAGTTCGCCGACTTCACCGTGTACGACGACTTCGCACGCGCCAAGGTCCTCCTCCGCGGCTCGAAGAAGCTCCACGACATCCTCACCTACCGCGACGGGCAGGTCAGCCGGGATGTCGGCGGAAGCTTGCTGATGCCGGGCGAGGGCCCGGTCAGGCTGGGATCGTTCAACTGGAACGCGCTCCCGGCGCTGCTGCGCACGGCCGACCGGAAACTCGGCGTCCGCAAGCCGACCAGTCACTACGTGACGGTGGAGGCCGCCTGGCCGTTCGCGGACAACCAGCCGGTCCTGCTCGTCTACGTCATGGACGATTACGGCGGCGGCTACCTCGCGGCGGACAGGAAGGGCAACGTGCTGAAGTTGATGCCGCGGTAGGGCTACGTGCATCGCGGGCGGTGGGTCGACGCCTGGGTTAGCTCCCCTCTCCGCGAGGAGCTACCCGCCCCCGACGCCATCCCGGCCCCGCCGGCGGTCGGCGGTCGCGGCATCATAATGACGTCATGGACCTCGCGCCCTACGTTGACTATCTCCGCCGTGAGCTCGCGGTCGCCGCCGACGCTGGCGGCCCCGACGCGCGCGCCCTCGCCGAGCGGCTGGCCGCGCCGCTGGAGTCGGCCGCCAGGCTGGCCCTGCTGGAGGCGCTGTCGGCCGCCGCGGACGAGATCACCCGCGATCTCGCGCCAGGCTCGGTCGACGTGCGGCTTCGCGGACGCGACCCCGACTTCGTCGTCACCGCGCCGCCGGGCGGCCGGATGTTCGAGGAGGCGGCCGAAGGCGCGCAGGCCGGTGTGCCGACCACCCGGCCGCCGGTCCAGCCCCCGCCGCCGGAGGCCGACGAGGGTGGCACGGCGCGGATCTCGCTCCGCGTCCCCGAGCATCTCAAGCCGCGCATCGACCAGGCGGCCGCCTAGGAGGGGCTGTCGGTCAACGCCTGGCTCGTCCGCGCCGTCTCCGCCGCGCTCGAAGGAGACGACCGCCGTTCGGGCCGGCGCGAGTCGCAGATGGGCCGGCACCACACCGGCTGGGTCCGCTGACACCATCCGGCTCACCGGCCGTCAGTTGTCACTCGTACCGGCAGCCGTGACTGCCGCCGTCAGGAGGGGAGCGTCATGCCGGCGTTCGACACGCCCGAGCCGATCGACGTCACCATCGACCTCGCCGTCGGCGACGTGCGCGTGTACGCGAGCGACCGCGCCGACACCGTCGTGGACGTGCGGCCCAGCGACCCCTCCAGCGACGCCGACGTCCAGGCCGCCGAGCAGACCAGGGTCGAGTACTCCCACGGCAGGCTGCTGGTGAAGGGGCCCAGGAAGAGGGCCTGGTCGCTGCTCGGATGGGGAGGCTCGGTGGACGTGACGGTCGAGCTGCCGTCCGGGTCGGGGCTCGACGCGAAGAGCACGGGCCGCTTCCGCTCCGACGGCCGGCTCGGCGACTGCAGGCTCACCACCGCCTCCGGCGACATCTGGCTGGACGAGACCGGCAGGCTGCGGCTGAACACGGCCTCCGGCGACATCTCGGTGTCCGGCACGGCCGGGCAGGCCGAGGTCACCACGGCCAACGGGGAGATCCGGATGGGCCGGATCGACGGCACGGCGGTGGTCAGGACCGCCAACGGCGGCATCTCGCTGGGCGAGGTGACCGGCGACCTGCGGCTGAACACGGCCTCCGGCGACATCGCCGTGGACCGGGCCCTCGCCGGGGTCGACGCCAGGACCGCCTACGGCAGCGTCCGGATCGGCGAGGTGGCGCGCGGCTCGGTCACCCTCCAGACGGCCTACGGGGAGCTGGAGCTCGGGGTGCGCGAGGGCACCGCCGCCTGGCTGGACGTCCGCACCCTGTCCGGGGCCGTCCGCAGCTCCCTGACCCCGAGCGACGGCCCCGAACCCTCTGACGAGACCGTCGAGGTGCACGCCCGCACGTCCTACGGCGACATCGTGATCCGCCGCTCCGCCCGCCCCTGAGCGCGCCGACAGGCGTGGTGAGGACCAAGGTCCCACCGGGGCAGGGCCGCTCGACCCTACGGGCCGGCTCCCGGCTGCTGGACGCTGGCATGGGACCCTCGACCGACAGGAGCGAGCTGACATGAACCGCGTCGTGGTCGGCTATGACGGTTCGGACTTCTCCATGCAGGCGCTCGACTGGGCGATGGACGAGGCCGAGTACCGGAAACTGCCGCTGACCGTCGCGCACGCCTGGCAGTGGCCGTACGGCGAGGCCGACGACGAGGCCAAGGCGCACCTGCGCAAGGCGGCCGAGCACGTGCTGTGGCACGGCGCCGAGTGCGCCCGGTCCACCAGTTCGGTGGTGGACGTCGAGACGGACCTGTTCGAGGGGTCCGCCGCCCGGCGTCTGGTCTCGCTGTCGGACGGGGCGGCCCTGGTCGTCGTCGGTTCGCGCGGGCTGAGCACGCTGCCCAGGGCGGTCATGGGCTCGGTGGCGGAGTACGTCGCCGCGCACGCCGGCTGCCCGGTGATCGTGGTCCGGGGGCCGGGCCCGCTACCCGCCCCGACCCGGCCGGGGCCGGTCGTGGTCGTCGACAGGGAGCCGTCCGAGGCCGTTTTGGAGTTCGCGTTCGACGAGGCGGCCATCCGCCAGCTCGCCGTCGTCGCCGCCGGGGACCTCGCGGCCTGGCGGGCGGGCCACCCGGACGTGGAAGTCAAGGCGGCCCCGGACCCGGGCCGGCCGGCGACGCTCATGGTGGTGGGACGCGGCGAGAACGGCCATCTCGGCGGCGCGGAGACGGTGCTGCAGCACGCGCCGTGCCCGGTCGCCGTCCTGGGCTCGCACCCCGCGAGGGCGTGACCGAGGGCCGACGTCCTGCCGGGAAAGGACTTTAGACCCTCACGCCGCCCCCTCCGCTCCTGTTCAGCTGGACGTACGAGCAGGCAGAGGGGGCCTAGCATGATCGTAAAGCAGCGTGCCGAAGCGGTACACGCTGCGCTGGAGGCGGCGCGTTCCGCGTCGTCGGTGCACGACGAGCAGCCGTTGTCGTTCGACGTCGCAGGCGAGGAGATCGGTGTGTGCGCCGATGGCGACGGGGGGCAGCGCCCGGCCGACTCGGCCGGGAGAGAGTTGCTGATCAATTGCGGGGCGGCTCTGTTCAACATGCGGACCGCGTTGCTGGGTGAGGGGTACAGGCCGGTAGTGCGGGTCATGCCCGATCCGGACCGGCCGTGCTTGCTGGCCACGGTCGACGTGGGGTCGGAGATGCCGGCCGACGCCCAGGCACGGATGCTGGTCCAGGGGTACGAACCGCGGCTCATCCATCGGGTCGGGTTCACCGGGCTGCCTGTTCCCAGCGTCGTGGTCCAGTCGCTGGCCAGGCACGCGGCCGGTGAGGGGGCCAAGCTGACCGTGATCGGCTCGCCCGAGGCGGTGCGCGTCCTCGCCGCGCTGACCCAGGCCGCGCAGGCGGTGCAGGCGCAGGGCAGGGGGCGGTTCGCGTTGGAGATGCTGCACTGGGCCCGGCCTCTGGGGGCGTCCCACGTCAACGGCCACAGGCGCAACGAGCGGGACGGCCAGGCAGATCACCGCGCGCTCGGTGAGACCGGGGTGGTGGCGCTGCTCAGCACCCCGCGCGACACCCAGCAGGAGTGGATCGCGACCGGGCAGGCGTTGCAGAGCGTCCTGCTGCGCGCGTCGGCTCGCGGGTTCAGCGCCGCGTTCCACAGCCAGGCTCTGGGGGTGCACTACCTGCGCGAGTTCCTGCGCCAGGAGCTGTGCGCGGGCGAGTACCCGCAGGTGATCATGCGGCTCGGGGTCGCCGCCGACGACGAGCAGTCGGTCTGCCGCCCGCTGCCCGGCGTCCTGGACTGACAGTGATGATGTAGATGAGCGCTTCCCGCCAGGGGCACAGCCCTTCGGTGGGATCGGGCTGGATACCCGCGCACTACCTACGTAGAAATAGGTACCGATATGGGGATTTCTCACGTCCCCCGTGTGCGGGTTGTGGGGAAGGCTGACGAGAACAGGTATCTCCATCGCTGGAAGTGAGGATCGAAGGTACGAGCCATGTGCCAGCACCAGCCCCCATGTCCGCCCGCGGATGCTCCCAACCGCGAGGCAGCGCGTCTCGTGGCGTACCACCCGGAGCAAGGATGGGGTCTGCTCTGCAACGGGGTGGTGTGCTTCGACGACGCCGGGGAACTCCTGCCCGACGGACGCAGCATCCCCGCCTGCACCTGCCCCTCCGGACATGCGGCATGATCGCACGAGTCTGGGGCAGGTTCGTCGCCCGGCTGAGCGGCCACCCCGTCGTACCCCATCGTGCCTCGTGGACGTTCGCGGCCAAGCCCGTCTCCATCCCCCGGGCGCGCAGGCTGACGCGCGCCCAGCTGGAGGCGTGGGGCTTCGACGGCCCAGGCGAGGTCGCGGAGCTGCTGGTCACCGAGCTGACCACGAACGCGATGCGGCACACCCGAGGCACCTTCCGGCTGAGCCTGTCGGTCGAGGACGGCCTGCTGCGCTGCGAGGTCGAGGACGCCGACCCGCGGCCGCCGTTCGTGCGGACGGCCCGCCTGGACGACGACAGGGGGCGCGGCCTCCACCTGGTGGACATGCTGGCGTGCTGCTGGGGCACCGAGCCCGCCGGCCCTGGGAAGATCGTCTGGTTCGAGCTGCCCGCGCTCGTCCTCCCCACATTGAGCCCGTGCAGCCCCGCGCTGCGGGCCTACGAGCCATCCTGAGCCCCCACCCTGGGGAACGCCGGGGCCGAGCAGGTCATCGATCGGCCCCGGCGTTCTTCGAACGTGCTCACGCGCCGGGCGAGTACAGCCACGGCTCGCGCAGGTCGACGTAGGCGGGCCGGCCCTCGAACAGGCCCATCCACTCCTCCAGCGCGCCACGCAGCTCGGGCGGAGGCTGCATGCGCTCCCCTTCCCTGGCCTCCTTCTCGGAGGTGAAGTAGGCGGTCTCGGTGTATCCGTCGTCCTCGTGCAGGGCGATGGTGCCGCCGATGAGGTCGGGCCGGAACGCGGCCAGATCCCGCTCGGTGCGGCGGACGATCTCGCTCATCCGCTCAGGATCGCGGGTCCGCCCCTGGATCACCTGGACGAACCCCGCCGAGTCGGACCCTCCGCCCAGATACTGGTGGACCCGGACGCAGTCATGGAAGACGATCTCCCCGGCGAACAGCTTCGCGGTCTCGACCCACCACTGGGTCTGCTCGGGCCGGTCGGCGTTGCGCTGCGCCGCCTCTCGCGACTCGAAGCGCACCGCGGCGATGAACTGGCCGTCCTCCGTCAGGCCCGCCGTCGTGCCGAGCCAGCCGGGCGCCTCCGGCGACAGCTCGCGGGCCCACCGGCCCAGGGCCGACCGCAGCTCTCCGGCGTCGGCCGGCCGACCTTGAATGAGCTGGATGAACATCACGCCTCCCCCTTGAGGCTCTGTGACCTCACCGTCCACGCTAGGAGCGCCACCGTCAAGGTCGGGACGCTGAGCGCCCATACCACGTCAAACTTCGCACCCGCCTCAGGTTGCGCGCTGATGAGCACAGTGCCGCACAGGAAACGGCCTTCGCATAACCTGAATAGTGACGGTCCAAATCCAGCATCACGGTGACCGGCTGGATGGGCCGTCATAAGGCGGCTGATGACATCTGTTACAGGCACCTCCAAGCGGCAGCAGACAGGCAACCTGCCCGCCGAGGTGACGAGTTTCGTGGGACGTCGGCACGAGGTGGCCGAGGTCAAGCAGTTGCTGTCCGGCTCACGCGCGGTGACCCTGACCGGGATGGGCGGGGTGGGCAAGACCCGGCTGGCCCTGCGCGTCGCGCACGAGGTGCGGCGGGCGTTCCGCGACGGCGTGTGGCTGGTCGAGCTCGCCGTGCTGGAGAGCCCCGACCTGCTCGGCCAGGCCGTGGTCGAGGCCCTGGAGATCCGCGACCACAGCGCCGACCCCGTCCTGCAGATTCTCATCGAACACCTGCGCGACAAGCAGGCGCTGATCGTCCTGGACAACTGCGAACATCTGGTCGAAGAGTGCGCCATCCTGGCCGAGACGCTCCTGCGCTCCGCCCCCGAGCTGCGCATCCTCGCCACCAGCAGGCAGGCGCTGGGCATCGCGGGTGAACAGACCCTGCCCGTACCGACCCTCGCGCTGCCGGACCTCGAAGGGGCCCGGCAGTCCGTCGAGTCGCTCATGCAGTTCGACGCGGTGCGGCTGTTCACCGAGCGCGCCAAGGCCGTGCTGCCGACGTTCGCCGTCACCGAGGACAACCAGAGCCTGGTGACCCGGATCTGCCGTCGGCTGGACGGCCTCCCGCTCGGGATCGAGCTGGCGGCCGTCCGGCTGCGGGCGCTGTCCGTCCAGCAACTGCTCGACCGGCTGGACGACCGGTTCCGGCTGCTCACCGCCGGATCGCGGGCCACACTGCCCCGCCACCAGACGCTGCGCGCGCTGATCGACTGGAGCTACGGCCTCTGCTCGGACAAGGAACGGCTGCTGTGGGAGCGGGTGTCGGTGTTCGCCGGCGGTCTGGACCTGGACGCGGCGGAGGCGGTCTGCTCCGTGGACGGCATCGACCGCGACGAGGTCGTCGACCTGGTGATCGGCCTGGTGGACAAGTCCGTCCTGATCAGGGAGGAGTACCGGCTGGGCGTCCGGTACCGGCTGCTGGAGACCATCCGGCAGTACGGGCGCGACTGCCTCGTCGAGTCCGGCCAGGAGGCCGTGATGAAGGCGCGGCACCGCGACTACTACCGGGACCTCGCCGCTCAGGCGCGGGAGGAACTGTTCGGGCCGTCGCAGGTGGACTGGTTCACCCGGTTGCAGCTGGAACACGCCAACCTGCGGGCCGCGCTCGAACACTGCTTCACCGAACCGTCGGAGGTCAGGTCCGGCCTCACCATGGCCACGGACATGCTCTACCACTGGATCACCAGCTACTACCTCGGCGAGGGCCGGCGCTGGCTGGACCGTGGGCTGGCCGCCGACACCGACCCCACCCGGGTGCGCGCGCGGGCGCTGTGGGCCAACAGCTGGCTGGCCATCATCCAGGCCGACATCACCGCCGCCACGACGATGCTGGACGAGAGCCGCCGCATCGGCGAGCAACTGGAGGACGACTCGGTCCGCGGGTACGTGGCGCTGTACTGCGGCATGATCGCCATGTACGGCGGCGACGCCGAATACGCGATCAAGCTCTACGAGGAGGCGCTGTCGCTGCTCCGGGCCGTCGAAGACCCCGTGGGCATGGCACTCGCGCTCATCCGGCTGTCGCTCGCGCACTCCTACCTGGGCGACTCGGCCCTCGCGATCTCCCTGGGCGACGACTGCCTGGCCGTGTGCGACTCCTACGGGGAGGGCTGGCACAAGGCGTACACGATGATGGCCCTCGGCGTGGAGGTCTGGCGGCAAGGGGAGGCAGAACGCGCGATCGACCTGGAGAAACAGAGCCTGGCCGTCAACCGCTCGCTGGACGATCCGCTGGGCGTCGGGGTCAACCTCGAGGTGCTGGCCTGGGTCGCGGCGACGCAGGGGAACTTCCAGCGGGCGGCGCGGCTGCTGGGAATCCTGGAGACCCTCTGGGGTTCGATCGGAGCGCCCCTGTCCGGGTACGGGCACCTGGTTCAGTATCACGACGAATGCGAGCGCCGTACGCGCAAGGCGCTGGGGGAGCCGGCGTTCAACTCCGCGTTCCGGCAGGGCGCCCGGCTCGGCTACGACGACGCGATCGCTTTCGCGCTCCACGACGAGATGCCCGGCGAGACGCAGGCGGCGAAGCAGGCGGCGAAGGGCGGCCCGGCGGCGAGGAAGGAAGCGGCGCCGCTCACCCGGCGGGAGATGGAGATCGCCGGGCTCGTCGCCCAGGGGCTGACCAACAAGGAGATCGCGGCCTCGCTGGTGATCGCCCAGCGCACGGCCGAAGGGCACATCGAGCACATCCTGAACAAGCTGGGCTTCAACTCGCGCGCCCAGATCGCCGTGTGGGTGGGTGAGCAGGCCCGAGCCGTGGACGAGGACCCGGCGTCCCGCCAGACTCCTGGCGACAGCGGCAACCAAGGAGCTTGAGGCGCGCGGCGCTCAACCCGGGAGGTGCGAGTGGGAAGCCTGAGCCCGGCGGCTATCTTGGGCTGCAGACCTTTCGCCCCCGACAGGAAGGCACCCATGCATCTCGTCCGCTGCGCGGGCTCCGCTCTCTGGGCCGTCCGCACCGAAACCGGCGACCGTCCCCTGCCTGACGGCTTCTCGCTCGGCGAGGCGCTCTCCGCCGACCTCGGCCACTTCCGCGACCTGCTGGAGAGCGCGTCCGGCGAGCTCGGCGAGGTGTCGCCCGCCGCGCCCGTGGACCCCGACACCGAGGTGTGGGCCGCCGGTGTCACCTACCGGCGCTCCCGCGAGGCCAGGGTCGAGGAGAGCACCCAGCCCGACATCTACCAGCGGGTCTACGAAGCCGAGCGGCCCGAGCTGTTCTTCAAGTCGGTGGGGTGGCGGGTCCGCGGCCCGGGCCGGACGATCGGCGTGCGCCCCGACTCCACCTGGGACGTCCCCGAGCCCGAACTGGCCGTGGTGGTGGCGGCCAGCGGCGAGATCGTCGGCTACACCGTCTGCGACGACGTCAGCTCCCGCTCGATCGAGGGGGAGAACCCGCTGTACCTCCCGCAGGCCAAGATGTACCTGGGGGCGACCGCGATGGGGCCGGGGATCCGCCCGGTCTGGGAGGTCGCCGACCCCTACGACCTCGCGATCGAGATGTCCATCTCGCGTGGCGGCGAGGTCGCCTGGTCGGGGTCCGCGAGCACGGCCGACCTGCACAGGCGCATCGAGGAGCTGGTGGAGTACCTCTTCGTGGCGGATCGGCACCCTCGCGGGGTGATCCTGTCGACCGGCACCTGCCTGGTGCCGGGCCAGGAGTTCACCCTGCTGCCCGGCGACCGGGTGGAGATCGGCATCGCCGAGATCGGCGTCCTGGTCAACGAGGTCGTCCCGGTCGGGAAGATCGAACTGCCGTGATATTGACCGGTTCTTGACGCTCTCACCGGCCGTTTCCCCCTCCTGGCGTGAGTAAGGTGCCTTGCGGCCTTTGATGTGGGGGTGGCCGGAATGGTGCTGGCGGGGCGGCCGGGGCCGACGGAAGGAACGCTGCGGTCATGGCTGTTGGAGGGTCTGCAGACCGACCGTAAGCAGATCGAGCACGGCCCGCACGTGAAGCACCCGTGGTGGCGGGTGATGTGCCTGACCGGCGTCGACTACTTCTCCACGCTGGGCTACCAGCCGGGGATCGCGGCGCTGGCGGCCGGGCTGCTGTCGCCGCTGGCCACTCTGTTCCTGGTGGCGCTGACGTTGCTGGGCGCGCTGCCGGTCTACCGGCGGGTGGCCGCGGAGAGCCCGTACGGGCAGGGCTCGATCGCGATGCTGGAGAAGCTCGTCCCGCAGTGGTGGGGCAAGTTCTTCGTGCTGGCCCTGCTCGGGTTCGCGGCCACGGACTTCGTGATCACGATGACGCTGTCGGCGGCCGACGCCACCGCGCACATCCTGGAGAACCCGTTTGTCCCCGGCTTCCTGCAGGGGCAGCGGGTGCTGGTCACGCTCGTCCTGCTGGCGCTGCTCGGCGGGGTGTTCCTGATGGGGTTCACCGAGGCGATCGGCATCGCGGTCGTGCTGGTCTTCGTCTATCTGGGGCTGAACGCGGTGGTGGTGGCCGCCGCGATCGTGCACGTCCTGGAGCTGCCGGGCGCCGTCGTGAACTGGAAACAGGCGCTGACCACGAGCTACAGCAGCCCGCTGGCGATGATCGGGCTGTCGCTCCTGGTGATGCCCAAGCTCGCGCTGGGCATGTCCGGGTTCGAGACCGGCGTGGCGGTGATGCCGGTGGTCGAGGGCGACGTCCAGCAGCGGATCCACGGCGCCAGGAGGCTGCTCACCACGGCCGCCGTGATCATGAGCGTCTTCCTGATCTCCTCCAGCTTCGTGACCACGGTGCTCATCCCGCACCACGAGTTCGCGGCAGGCGGCAGGGCGAACGGCCGCGCCCTGGCGTACCTGGCCCACGCCTATCTGGGCAACTGGTTCGGCACCGCGTACGACGTGAGCACGATCGCGATCCTCTGGTTCGCCGGGGCCTCGGCGCTGGCGGGCCTGATCAACCTGGTGCCGCGGTACCTGCCCCGGTACGGCATGGCGCCGGAGTGGACGGGCGCGGTGCGCCCGCTCGTGCTGGTGTTCTCGGTCATCGGGTGCGCGATCACGATCATCTTCCGGGCGAGCGTGGACGCGCAGGGCGGCGCGTACGCCACCGGCGTGCTGGTGGTCATGCTGTCGGCCGCGGTAGCGGTGACCCTCTCCGCCAGGGACAAGGGCCAACGCGGGGCGACGGCCGGGTTCGGCCTGATCGCGGCGGTCCTGGCGTACACGCTGGTCGGCAACGTCATCGAGCGTCCCGACGGGGTCAAGATCGCCTCGTTCTTCATCGCGGCCATCATCGTCACGTCGCTGATCTCGCGGGCCACCCGCTCCACCGAGCTGCGCGTCACCGACGTGCACCTGGACCCGCTGGCGGAGGAGTTCGTCAACGAGGCGTGGGGCGACATCCACCTGATCGCCAACGAGCCGCAGGAGCGCGACCAGCGTGAGTACAACGACAAGCTCCGCGAGACCTGGCTCAACCACCGCCTGCGCAGCTCCGAGCCGATCATGTTCGTCGAGGTGTCGGTCTCGGACGCCTCGGAGTTCGAGACCGAGCTGCACGTCCAGGGCGATGAGCGGTACGGGCACAAGATCCTGCGCATCGAGAGCTCGGCGGTGCCGAACTCGCTGGCCGCGCTGCTGCTCTACCTGCGCGACCGCACCGGCGGCGTGCCGCACATCTACTTCCACTGGGCCGAGGGCAACCCGATCCTGGCGATGCTGCGCTACCTGGTCTTCGGCGGCGGCGACGTGCCACCGGTGACGCGCGAGGTGCTGCGCCAGGCCGAGCCCGACCCGGAACGCAGGCCGCACGTCCACGTCGGCTAGAAACACTACACTCCATTGACGTCGCGAGATGAACATGTCGAGAATGAGAAGGGAGCGCAGACCAGGAAGGCGGCGTGATGTCCGTTACCGAAGCCGTGGCGGCGCCCGAGGTGTCCTTCGACACCGACCCCGCCCGCTACCGCCACCTCCGGATCGAGCTCGACGGCGAGATCGCCCGCCTGGTCCTCCAGGTCGACGAGGGCGGCGGGCTGAGGCCGGGCTACGAGCTGAAAGCCAACTCCTACGACCTGGGCGTGGACATCGAGCTGTACGACGCCGTGCAGCGGCTCCGCTTCGAGCATCCCGAGGTCCGCGCGGTCGTCGTCACCGGCGGCCTGGAGAGGGTGTTCTGCGCGGGCGCGAACATCCGGATGCTGGCGAGCTCCCCGCACGCCTGGAAGGTGAACTTCTGCAAGTTCACCAACGAGACCCGCAACGGCATCGAGGACGCGACCGAGCACTCCGGGCAGACCTACCTCGCCGCGGTGAACGGCACGGCGGCCGGTGGCGGCTACGAACTGGCCCTGGCCTGCGACCGGATCATCCTGGTCGACGACGGCTCGTCGGCGGTGTCCCTGCCGGAGGTGCCGCTGCTGGCCGTGCTGCCCGGCACCGGCGGGCTCACCCGGCTGGTCGACAAGCGCGGGGTGCGCCGCGACCTGGCCGACGTCTTCGCCACCAGAAGCGAGGGCGTGCGCGGGAGCACCGCCGTGACCTGGCGCCTGGTGGACGAGGCCGTCCCCCGCAGCCGCTTCGAGGAGACCGTGCGGCAGCGCGCCGCCGAGGCCGCCGCCCGCTCGGACCGTCCCGCGGACGCCAAGGGGATCGCGCTCACGCCGCTCAGCCGCGAGCAGGACGCCGACACGATCACGTACTCGTCGGTCAGGGCCGAGCTGGACCGCGCGTCCGGGCTGGTGACGATCACGGTCAGCGGCCCGCGCGAGGACGCGGTGGCCGTCCGCGAGCTGGACACCGGATTCTGGCCGCTGGCGATGACCCGCGAACTGGACGACCTGATCCTGCGGCTCCGCACCAACGAGCTGGAACTGGGCACGTGGGTGATCAGGACCGAGGGCGACCCCGGTCGCGTCCTGTCCTACGAGCCGCTCCTCGACGGCGACGGCTGGCTGCCGCGCGAGATCCGCCACTACTACAAGCGCACGCTCAAACGGCTCGACGTCACCAGCCGCAGCCTGATCGCGCTGATCGAGCCCGGCAGCTGCTTCGCCGGGCCGCTGCTGGAACTGGCCCTGGCCTGCGACCGCCAGTACATGCTGGACGACCAGGAAGGCGAACCGGCCCGGATCACGCTCACCGGGTCCTCCAACTTCGGGACGTACCCGATGGGCAACGGCCTGTCCAGGCTCGCCACCCGGTACCACGGCGACCCCGAGCGGCTGGCCGGGCTGCGCCAGGAGACGGGCCGGGCGATCGACGCGGCGGAGGCGCTGGAGCTGGGCCTGGTGACGTTCGCCCCCGACGACCTCGACTGGGACGACGAGATCCGCATCGCCCTGGAGGAACGCGCCGCCCTCAGCCCCGACGCGCTGACCGGCATGGAGGCCAATCTGCGCTTCGCCGGCCCCGAGACGCTGGAAACGAAGATCTTCGCACGGCTCACGGCCTGGCAGAACTGGATCTTCAACCGTCCCAACGCCTCCGGCCCCGAGGGTGCCCTGCGGCGCTACGGGACCGGTCAGCGAGCCGTCTTCGACAGGAAGCGGGTCTGACGACATGTCCATCGACTACAGCGAGCGCATCCCCAACAACGTCAACCTCGCCGACGACCGCCGGTTGCAGCGGGCCCTGGAGTCCTGGCAGCCCCGCTTCCTGCAGTGGTGGGGCGAGATGGGCCCGACCCTGCCCACTCAGGACGTCTACCTGCGCACCGCCGTGGCGGTCGGCCGGGAGGGCTGGGCCCACTTCGGGCACGTCGCGCTGCCCGAGTACCGGTGGGGGATCTTCCTGGCAGAGCGCGACACCGACCGGCGCATCGCGTTCGGCCAGAACAAGGGCCGCCCGGTCTGGCAGCAGGTGCCGGGCGAGTACCGGGCTGAGCTGCAACGGCTGATCGTGGTGCAGGGCGACACCGAGCCGGCCAGCGTCGAGCAGCAGCGCCGCCTCGGGCTGACCGCCCCTTCGCTGTACGACCTGCGCAACCTGTTCCAGGTCAACGTGGAGGAGGGCCGCCACCTGTGGGCGATGGTCTACCTGCTGCACGCCTACTTCGGACGTACGGGACGGGACGAGGCCGAAGCCCTCCTGCTCCGCAACTCCGGCAGCGAGGACTCTCCCCGCATCCTGGGCGCGTTCAACGAGGAGACCCCTGACTGGCTGTCGTTCTACATGTTCACCTACTTCACGGACCGCGACGGCAAGTACCAGCTCGGCACCCTGAAGGAGTCGGCGTTCGACCCGCTCAGCCGTACCTGCGAGTTCATGCTGAAGGAGGAGGCCCACCACATGTTCGTGGGCACCACCGGCGTGGACCGCGTGGTGGAACGGACCGCCCAGCTCATGCGGGACCACGACACCGACGACATCCGGAAATTTGGCGGTATATCGCTCGATGTCATCCAGAAGTACATCAACTTCCACTACAGCGTGAGCCTGGACCTGTTCGGCGGAGAGACCTCGACCAACGTGGCGAACTACTACACCGCCGGCCTCAAAGGACGCTGGCAGGAAGAACGCCGCAAGGACGACCACCAGCTCACCGAGGCGACCGCCGCCATCCAGCAGGTGGAGCACGGCCGCCTGGTGGACGTCCACGTGCCGGCGCTGACAGCGCTCAACGCCGACCTGCGCGCCGAGTACGCCGCCGACTGCCGCAACGGCGTCACCCGCTGGAACCGCATCCTCGCCGACCACGGCGTGGACACCAGGCTGAGCCTGCCGCACCTCGGCTTCAACCGGCATGTCGGTGCCTTCGCCGCCCACCACCTCACCCCAGACGGCCGCCTGGTGGACCAGGCCACCTGGGAGGCGGGCAGGTCACGCTGGCTGCCGACGGCCGACGACAAGCTCCACGTCCAGTCCCTGATGCGTCCCGTCTACGAACCGGGCAAAATCGCAGCCTGGGTCGCCCCGCCCCGCAACGGCATCAACGGCCGGCCCTTCGACTACGAGTACGTCCATTTCTGAGACCTTTCCAGGCGCAAAGGCCTTCGCAAGCGGCGCTTCGCGCCCACCGGCTCAGGCGGCCTTCCCTTCGGGCCAAGGCCCGACCTCTGCCCGGCCGGACGCATGGTGAATGCCTCGGCAGCGAGTGCGCGGCGCGCGCTATTCGTCGGTGGGCCGGCATGGGCTATCTGGTGGCTTTGCTGAGCAGGTGCCCGGCTTGAGAGGTGATCGTCGTCACGATCTGCCTGGCCGGGGCCTGGCCGTGGATGAGGCCGACCGCCTGACCGGCGTAGAGAGCCAAGGCCGCGGGGTCTCCGGTCATGCCGGGGATGGGAATCATGTCGCTGTAGCGCAGGTGGGTACGGCCGTGGGCATCGGTGGCGACCACCTCTTTCTCGCCGGGCCGGTGCGGGGCCGCCGGGCATCCGGCGGCCTCCCACCTGGCGATGGTGGCGTTGCGGATGGTCCGGTGAGGAGCGTTCGGCCAGCCGCCGTCGAAGCAACGGGTGTGTACGGCGTCCTGCCCGGCCGCGTCGACTATGGCCTGGCGGTAGACCCGATGGGTGGCTGCCTCCTCGGCCGTCAGGAACCGCGTGCCCAGCCAGCCCGCCTGAGCGCCCAGGGCGAGCACGGCGGCCAGTCCGCGCCCGTCGCCGATGCCGCCGGCGGCGATGACCGGTACCGCTCCTACCGCGTCCACCACCGCCGGGATGAGCGCCATCGTGGTGATCTGGCCTCGGACGTGTCCTCCGGCCTCCCAGCCCTGCGCGACCACGATATCGACCCCAGCCCTCCGGCGTTCGAGACAGCCGCGACGAGTTCAGGCGTGACGGCCGAGCCGACCGGGGCCTGAACAATGGGCAGGTCGATGGCAGCGCTCGACCTGTTCGGGAGGCGCTGGAGCCTGCAGATCGTCTGGGAGCTCCACGACGGCCCGTCAGGTTTTCGCTCGCTACAGCAGCGCTGCGACGGCATGTCCTCCAGCGTGCTGCGCCAACGGCTTCTCGAACTGGCCGAAGCGGGCCTGATCCGCCAAGCGGACGACAGGCGCTACGCCCTCACATCCCTTGGCGAGGACGCGTACCAAGCGCTGCGCCCACTCGTGCAATGGTCCCAGCGATGGGCCGACACGCTCACCGACCACGACCCCGGCGAGTAACGCTAGAGGTCTGCACTCCGAACACGCCCCGGGCCGTCCTGGCGACGCGATTCCGCGGCGAGGTCGCGGGGCGAGGTGGTGCGGCGGCGGTAGTAGTGCACGGTCACCAGGGCGAGCAGAGGGCTCCAGGCCGCCAGCGGCCAGTACATGACGTTGAAGATCACCGTCTGCCAGCCGTTCGTGACCATCCCGCCGGGATCCCCGTTGATCTTCATCCCGAAGCTGATCATGATCATCGCGTACGGAAAGATCAGCAACGCGAGGGCGCCGAGGCCCGCGGGGATGACGGCGGCCATGACCGGCACCCGGCGGCCGCGCAGGACCGGTACCCAGCGCGGCCACGCCTCGCCCCACTCGCTGACCAGCCCGACGGCGAGGAAGGCCACCGCCTCGCTGACCACGCTGAGCAGCAGGATGTACCACCACCCGCCGGCCGGCCCCTCCGGGGCGCCGCCGGGAGGCGTGGCGTCGAACTCCAGCAGCGGCACTTTGACGACAAAGGCGGCGATGCGCCACACATCCCGGCGTCCGCTCCAGAGCTGCGAGAAGCCGTCGCCCTGCTCGCCCGCCGCCTGGCGGCGATGGCCGGGACCGGCGGACGCGCTCAGCCCTTGGTCGGGTTCTGCGACTTGAGGGGGTGTAACAGAGGGTGAGGGGCCGGATACCACCCCGGCCGCCGTCACCGCAGGGCAAAGAGCTCCGCGAAGAGTCAGCGCCGGTCTTCGACAATACCCTCTGCTCGCGACTGAATGCGCAGAGTAATCAAAAGGTGGCTCCAGAGAACTTCTCGGATTTCGTCTCGTGTGGTGACACACTCGCCCGGATCTTCAGGCGTACAGTTTCTACATCGACAATCTGTAGTCGGTCAAGTACCAACCGTCACAAATACGGACATTGTCGATATAGCTCCGCGAAGCAGTCAAAAGGGGGCTTTCCCCGTGTCCGGAAGGGGGCACACCAATGTCCCAGCTGTCTCTTCTGTACGCCGCAAGCGTCATCCTCGCCGTTCTCTGGCTGACCTACTACGCGATCCGGCGACTCTCCGCTGTCGCACCGACGACGATCGCAGCCGTCATCACGGCCCTCGCCGCGCTACTCACCGCTACGGCCCACCTACTCGGACTCCTGCCTGCTTGACCGTGTCCAGGCGGTCGCGCATGCGGCCTGGCCCTTCTCGGCCAAGGGCCAGGCCGTCCCGGGCGCTGCGCGAGCCCACATGCGCACTCCGATCAGGCGCTCTACCCTCACACCGTGAACCTCGATTTCCAGCAGTTGCTCGACGACGCCGGCCAGGACGGCATCACCAAGGTCGTGGCCGGCGCTGTCGTCCACTCCGGTGGCCGGGTTCTGATCCTGCGCCGCTCCGCCACCGATGATTTCCTGCCCGGCATCGAGGAACTGCCCTCGGGCGGCGTCGAGGACGGCGAGGGCCTGCTCGCCGCGTTGCGGCGGGAACTCGCCGAAGAGATCGGCTGGACCGGCCCGCTCGTCCTCGACGTCGGCTTCGTCACGCACTTCGACTACGTGTCCGGGTCCGGGCGCAGGGCGCGCCAGTTCACCTTCGGCCTCGCCCACGACGGACGGCCGGTGACGCTGTCGGCCGAGCACGCCTCAGCTCGCTGGATCGTTCCGCAGGACGTGGACGACACGGATCTCACCAACGAGAGCATCCAGGCCATCCGCGACTGGGCCGCCGCGCAAGGGGCGTAGCCGGGAGATGCGAGGAAGCCGCTGTCGCGCGGAGTAGGCGTCCCCGATCGGAGAGCAGCACGGAGTCGTTCGGGCCCGCAGTACGGCCACTGTCTGGGGTTGGGCCGCTCAGGTCGGGCGGGCTCAGTGGTCGGGGCGGTTGCGGCGGTCGAGGAAGGCGGTCATGCGCCGGCGTTTCTCGTCGGTTTCGAAGAGGACGGCCTGGGCGACGTCGTCGAAGCGCGGATGCGCGCCCGGTGGGGCCGCCAGGGCCAGTTTGGTCAGGCGCAGCGCGAGGGGCGCGCCGGTGAGGATGCGGTCGGCCCACCTGTTGGCCGCGTCCAGCAGGTCCTCCTCCGGCACCAGCTCGTTGACCAGGCGCACCTCGGCGGCTTCGGCGGCCGACAGGACACGGCCCGCCAGCAGGACCTCCTTGGCCAGCGGTTCGCCCACGAGATCGCGCAGCCGCCAGCAGGCTCCCGCCGCGGCCATGATGCCGAGACCCGTCTCCGGGTTGCCGAAGCGGGCGCGTGGGGTCGCGAGGCGGAAGTCGCAGGCGTAGGCCAGCTCGGCTCCGCCGCCGAGCGCGGGGCCGTCGACGGCGGCGATGGTCGGCAGCGGGAGCCGGGCGACACGGTCGAACAGGCCGCTGTTGATGCCTGCGAGCGCGTCCTCCCGGCCGCGTTCCCGCAACTCTCGGATGTCGGCGCCGGCCGCGAACACGCCCGGCGCGCCGGTGAGCACCAGCACCCGGGGGTCTTCTTCCAGGTCGGCGCAGACCTCGTGCAGGTCGGCCACCATGGCGGCGTCGATCGCGTTGCGCACGTGTGGCCGGTCGAGCCGGACCAGCAGGCGGCCTGGCGCCTCTTCGATTCGCAGGGTGCCGTTCACGAGGGTCATGCTACAAGTTCTTGACGTCGCTTGGGGGAATCGTGGAACGTGTGGACCGCTCCCGCGCTGTGCGGCGACCATGTGGAACGCGCCGGGCAGGTGCCGGGTGCGATGGGGGCGCGCAGGCGCAAGTGCTATGCGGAGCGGGCGTCGGCGTGACTTACGGGCTCTGTCGCGGGTGGGGACAGGGTGCGCCAGTGGCGTTGGGCGGGCTCGTGCCAGGCGTGGTGCAGGTCGGCGAAGACGTTGGCCGCGCGGACGCCGATCCAGCCGGGCGGCAGCAGGTCCAGCGGCAGCTGCGGGTCCAGCATGGGGAAGCGCCGCCACTCGTGCACCAGGCGGATCTGGGCGAGCAGCGTGGCGTCGCCGGGTTCCGGACGCAGCCCCGCGAACTCCTGGATGAACCCCTCGTAGTCGGCGGCCAGCTCGTCCAGGTGCCAGGCCTGCTCCACCAGGGTGCGCTCGGAGCCGATGCCGCCGTACGGGCCGTTGAAGGACAGGGCGCCCACGTCCAGGCCCAGTTCGGTCACGACCTGCTTGGCCTCGCCCTCGCGTGAGGTGTGCGGGCTGACCCACACGCCGGGAGCGGGGCTGCCGAAGCCCGCCCACGTCAGCCGGGTGCGCAGCTGGTGGCGCAGCTCGCGCCTGCTCTCCGGGACGGTGACGACGAGCACCACCCATCGGCCGTCCCACGAGTCGCGGTCGCGGCCGAAGGAGTAGATGCGCTCGGCCCCCTCGGTGAGCAGGACGCGCCCGGGACGCGTCAGCGACCAGCGGACCCGGCGCCCCGATCGTTCGGCGACGATCCAGCCGTCGGCCGCCATCCTGGCCAACGCCTGCCGGGTCGACTTCTCCTCCACGCCCAGGCCGCCGAGGACGTGCAGCAACGTCGACGTCCACGCCGGCTCGCCGCCCGGCAGCACGTACTCGCCGAGGACGGTGAGCAGCAGCGACCTGGCGCTCCCCGACCCGGCCTGGTGGCGGCGGGAGTAGGACGGCTGGACGGGCGCGCGGGACATGACCGGCGGGGACTCCTCTCGTGGCAGCTACCGGCAAGTATCCCATGAATGCTACAGGTCATTGACGCTGCATAAATTCTGTGTAGAGGATTTGCCTAGGATGCACCCGTCGGCAGATAAGGGACGGCCATGCCCGACACCCCCGAGTCGTTCAACGCCAGCGTCTATCTCGTCGACCGCCAGGTCGAGGCCGGCCTAGGTGATCGCACCGCCGTCACCGGACCGTCAGGGACCCTCAGTTACGCCGAACTGGCCGGACTCGTCGCGGAGCTCGCCGCCGGGCTCAGGATCCACGGGATCAGGCCTGAGGAACGTGTCCTGATGGTCATGTCCGACCGGCCGGAGACGCTCGCCACCATCCTCGCCGTGATGCGGATGGGCGCGGTCGCCGTGCCGGTCTCCACCATGTGCACCGGCGCCGAGCTGGGCGCGCTGTTCCGCGACGCCCGCGCCAGGACGGTGGTCGCCACCCCCGAGTTCGCGGACGCCGTCAGCATCGCGCTCGGCCAAGCGCCGGAGGTCGCCACCCTGATCCTGGCAGGCGACCAGAGGCCGGGCGGCCGCGAGCAGGCCAGCCACGAGCGGGGCGGCCGTGAGCCGGGTGGCCGTGAGCGGGGCGGCGAGGAGCCGGGCAGCCACGAGCCGGACGCCGGTGTCGCGGTCCTGGCCTGGACGGACGTCCTCGCCGCAGGGCGGGCGTCCGGAGCGGAGGGCGCCTACCCGACCTGGGCCGACTCGCCCGCGCTCTGGCTGTACACCTCGGGCACCACCGGCGCGCCCAAGGCGGCCATGCACCGGCACGGCGGCGTCAGGGGCGTCTGCGAGGCCTACGCCCGCCAGGTCCTCGGCATCACATCCGGGGACCGGTGCTTCTCCGTCGCCAAGCTGTTCTTCGCCTACGGCATCGGCAACTCGCTGTTCTTCCCGCTGTCCGTGGGCGGCGCAACCGTCCTGGAACCGTCCAGGCCCACCCCGGCCGGGGTCGCGGAGCGGGTGCGGGCGGAGCGGCCCACCCTGTTCTTCGCCGCCCCGACGTTCTTCGCCGCGCTGCTCGCCGCCGACCTCCCCGCGGACACGTTCGCGTCCGTGCGGCTCGCCGTCTCGGCCGGTGAGGCCCTGCCTCCCGAGATCTACCGGCGGTTCACCGCCCGCCACGGCGTGGACGTCATCGACGGCATCGGGTCGACCGAGGCCCTGCACATCTTCATCTCCAACCGTCCGGGGCAGGTCCGGCCGGGCACGTCCGGCACGGAGGTGCCCGGCTACGAGGCCAGACTGCTGGACGCGGAGGGCGCGCCCGTCAAGGACGGCGACCCCGGCGACCTGTACGTCAGGGGCGACTCGATCGCGACCGGCTACTGGTGCCGCACGGCCACCACCCGCCAGGTGTTCCAGGGGGAGTGGCTGCGCACCGGTGACACCTACGTCCGCTCCCGGGACGGCTACTTCACCTGCCTGGGCCGGTCCAACGACATGATCAAGGCGAGCGGCATCTGGGTGTCGCCCATGGAGGTCGAGGCCCGGCTGCTGGAGCACGTCTCGGTCGCCGAGTGCGCGGTCGTCGCCTTCACCGACGCGGACGGCCTGGAGAAGCCGGTGGCGTGCGTGGTGCCCGCGGCGGGCGCGACGGTCGACGCCGGGGAGCTCGTCGCCTTCTGCCGCGAGGGCCTGGCCTCGTTCAAGCGTCCCCGGGAGGTGCTGGTGCTTGAGGGGCTGCCGAAGACCGCCACGGGCAAGATCCAGCGGATGATCATCCGGGGGATCGCCGCCCGGATACTGGGCGGCTCCTAGCGAGAGGCCCCGCCCCCGCGCGGCAGGACGTGGGGGCGGGGCCGTTTCAGGGGGTCAGCGCAGCGCGTACGCGCGAGGTCCTGACTTGTCGTGATTCCGCCGTCGGCGCGAGACGGATGGGTTGACATGTCACGACGCGTCCCAGGAAACTCTCCGGAAACACCAGACGCGTGTTCGGTAAACGTTTACAGGGAGCGGTCGATGCCCGTAACTCGATGGGGTGGTGGCGTCGGCGCGCTCGCGGCCCTGGCGCTCGTCCTCCTGCTGGCCGTGCCGGGCGAGGCCCGCGTCCAGCCGTCCAGGACCGGAACCGTCACGGCCCGATCCGCCCCCTCCCAGGCGCTGGGGGAGAGCATCGCGTACAACGTCTACCTGCCGTACGGCTACGACACCGGCGCCCAGCGCTACCCCGTGCTGTACCTGCTGCACGGCCGGGGCGACACGATGCAGGCGTGGACCCGGGTCAAGGACACCCTGGACGAGATGATCAGGACCAGGAGGATCCCGCCGCTCATCGCCGTCCTGCCCGACGCGCCGTGGAGCGAGCGGGGCAGCTGGTACGTCGACTCCCGGTACACCGGCGCCGACCTGCCCGGACGCCCGGTCGAGACGGCCCTGACCCGCGACCTCGTCGGCCACGTCGACGCGACCTACCGGACGGCCGCGATCCGCGAGGCCCGCCTGGTCGGCGGCTACTCCATGGGCGGCGCGGGCGCGCTCCGCTACGCGCTGGCCCACCAGGACCTGTTCAGCGGCGCCGTCGTCCTCAGCCCGGCCGTCTACACGCCGCTGCCGCCGTCCGACTCCTCCACCCGCGACTACGGCGCGTTCGGGCGCGGCGGCGAGAAGTTCGCCGACGAGGTGTACCGCGAGCTCGGCTACCCCAGCCTGCTGCCGAAGCTCGACCCCGACCTGCCCGTGCGGCTGTTCGTCGCGGTCGGCGACGACGAGTACGCCAACCCCGACCCCGCCGACGCCCACCACGACCTGGACTTCGAGTCCGCCGCCCTGTACAACGCCGCCAGGCGGTCACCCACCGTCTCCGCGCAGCTGCGCGTCCTCGACGGAGGGCACGACTGGACGGTCTGGGCCCCCGCGTTCGAACAGGCCATGGCCGAGCTGGGCCCCGGCCTGAGCACCACCCCGGCCGTCGGCCTGCCCGCTCCGCTGCTCGGCACGTCCGCGACCGACTGGGCGGGCGGCGTCGCCGCGCACGCCGACGGCTCGCTCACGACCGGGTTCGCGGCGGGCGGCCCCGTCGACGGCCAGCCGCACGCCGGACGCCTCGACGCGGTGCTGACCCGCACCTCCGGCGGCACGACCCGCTGGACCAGGCAGCTCGGCACCGCCGCCGACGAGCGGCTGTACGGCGTCGCGGCGCTGCCCGACGGCGGAGTGCTCGCCGCCGGGTACACCAAGGGCGACCTCGACGGCCGCCACCCGGGCAACACCACCGACGACGCGTTCGTGGCCCGCCTCGACGCCGACGGAGCCGTCCGCTGGATCACCCAGTTCGGCGCGCCCGCCGCCGCAGACCGGCTCTACGGCCTCGCGGCCGCCCCCGACGGCGGCGCCTACGTGGCCGGATACACCAAGGGCGCCCTGGACGGCCCCAACAGCGGCGACAAGGACGCCCTGGTGGCCCGCCTCACACCCGGCGGCGAGCTGTCGTGGGTCCGCCAGTACGGCGGCGCCGGGGAGGACAAGGCGTACGGCGTGGCCACCGACGGCACGAACCTGTACGTGACAGGCAGCGCCACCGCGTCCCTGCCGGGGACGGCCGCGCTCGGCGGCCTCGACGGCTGGCTCGCCGCCTACGACCAGGACGGGACCCGCCGCTGGGCCACCACGGTCGGCGGCACCGCCGACGACCGGCTGAACGCGGTGGCCGTCACCACCTCCGGCCTCGCGGTCGTCACCGGCTCCAGCGGCGGCGACCTGCGGGCGGCGGCCTACACCTCCAAGGGCGAGCAGAGCTGGACCGCCACCGTCGCCACTCCCGCCGCCGACGAGGGCGCCGCAGTGGCACCCCTGCCGGGAGGGGAGGTCTTGATCGCCGGCTACACGCGGGGCCGGGTGGGCGTGACGGCGGGCGGCGCGGACGTCCTCACGGTCCGGCTGGACGGCAGGGGCAAGCAGCGCGCGTCCGCGCAGCTCGGGACGGCCAGGGACGACGCCGTGGACCCGTTCGCCGAACCCAACCTGTACGCCACGACCACCGCCTCGGGCCAGGTGGCGATCACCGGCCTCACCTACGGCACCCCGGCGGGCGGCGACTCCCTCGGCAACGGCGACGTCTTCCTCGCCACCATCACCCCCACCACCGGCCTGCCCCCCACCGCTCCCCAGCCCTGACAGAGCGTGAAGCGGCTCACTTGACGATCTCAAGGACCGCCATCATGCCCGCGTCCTCGTGGTTGAGGATGTGGCAGTGCAGGACGGTCTTGCCGGTGTAGTCGGCGAAGCGGATCCGGACGACGATCTGCCCCTTGGGGAGCACGCTCGCGGTGTCCTGCCAGCCGTGGCCCTGATGCCGCCGGCCGTTGATGCTCATCAGCTGGAAGTCGTTGGTGTGGACATGGAAGGAGTGCTCCTCGTTGCTGTCGTTGCGGACGGTCCACTCCTCGACCGTGTTCAGCTTCGACCGGATGTCCACCCGGTTCATGTCGAACTGCTTGCCGTTGATGTAGTACTTCGTCCCGGCGGTGTTCTCGGAGAACACGATGGTGCGCCGGGCGGCGACGGCGGCGTGGCTCAGGTCCACTGTCGGCGCGAAGGTCGTGGGCAGCGCCTCCGGGTGCACCGGAGCGCCTTCGGAGACCATGGTGGCCAGGGTCGCCTGCGGGAAGTTGTTACCGGCGGGCCCGGTGCTGTAGGGGAGCGTCTGCAGCTGGGTGCGTCCGGGCGGACCGCCTCGTACCAGCACGTCGAACCTGGCGCCGGCCGCGAGCAGGAGCGAGTCGGCGGGCCAGATCCGGTCGACGGGGTTGGCGTCGTGCGCGATGACCTGGAACCGCTGCCCCTGCAGGTGGACCTTGTAGTAGATGTTGGCGCTCACATTGGCCAGCCGCCAGAGCTGGATCTCCCCTGGCCGGATGTGGATGGCCGGGTTCAGCTGGCCGTTGACCGTGCGGTTGGTCGGCGCGCTGATGTGCAGATCCTTGGTCTTCACCGCGTCGCCCTGGACCTGGAAGTCCTTGAGGGCGATGACGCGCTCCTTGATGCCACGCAAACCCGGCGGCAGGTACCGCTTGAGCCCGTTGACGACGATGACGCCCGACATCCCGCCGGCGACCTGCGGCCCCGAGATCGGGTGCGCGTGTGAGTGATACCAGTAGGTGCCGGGTGCGAGGTTGTCGGGGAAGCGGTAGGAGTAACGGAACGTCTGGCCGGGACGGAGGTGGATGAGCACATTGTCGGAGTGGCCCCTCGGTGACACGTGCAGCCCGTGCACGTGCAGGTTGGTGAACGGCTCCAGCCGGTTCTCCATCGCCAGCTCCACCCTGTCACCTGGCCGGATCCGTAGCGTGGGCGGCATGAAGCGGCCGTTGTAGGTCAGGGCCCACAACTTGCGGCCGGCCACGTCCACCTGCCGCCGCTCCACGACCAGCCGCGTCCGCAGGTGTCCGTTGTGGCTCACCAGTTGTGGCGGGTCACGCAACGGAGCCCCTTCTGGCGCCGACGGTGGCGAGGAAGTGCCGGCGAGGCCGCCCGCCGTGGTGGCGACGGCGAGCATCACGGCTCCGGCGAGGTTGCTCAGGTTGCGTCGAATCCGCATTCCACCCTCCGATATGAATGCCGTCCGTCAAGCTCCCCGGTTCAGTCATCCCTGCCCGTGGACGACGAGCCGAAAGGCCGAGTTGGTAATGACAAGGTGAGACGTCCGTAGATTTCACACGCTGGGGAGGGTGTGGCCGTCGGTGTCGAGGTAGCCGCGACAGGAGTGCTTCGGCGTCCAGCCCAGCAAGCACCCATGTCCAGGTCGCCGCAGTCCAGAAGTGGACCGCGATCCAGCGTGTGCACAGCCTGACAATCGACGACCTGCTCGCCTGGCATATTCTCGCGAGCCTTTATTCCGGTTGCGACGCTGGAGACTGTGGCCCCCGCGATGATAACCATCTGTGGCCGAGGCGACGGGCTTGAAGGGTCCGTAAGTGGGCGTTACGATCGGTTCGATCGTGACGACAAAGAGCCGTACAGAACACCTTTGGAGCTTCGCTTCCCTGCAGGCGCGTCAGTCGAAATTTGTTCCTTTCCAATAGATGCTGAATCTCGTCGCTGTACAACTTGTGAGGTGATGCGGCCGTTCGGGGCCCACGCAGAAGTTGTTCGGGGTGGCCGGGTCGGCCCGAGGGAGGCTTCCAAATGTCCACGCCGATCGCCGACCTGCTCAAGGGCGGCACTATCAGAGTTGTGTTCTGATGAATGTCCTGGAACTGAAGAACGCGCTGGCAGAGAGCGGGGTAACCCCTGACCGATACCGTCTCCTGGAGGCTCCAGACGACAATACCTGGTGTCTGAGGCGGCAAGGTAAAGCGTGGCTGGTCTTCTATTTCGAGCGCGGCACCAAGCGGGACTTGCAGCGATTCAAAGTGGAAAGCATTGCCTGCGAATACTTTTACAACAAGCTCGTTCATGGGTGAGATCGACGTTCGATGGCCGGGCGCCCTGTAGCGGACCTGCGCGAGGCGCTGGTCGCGCTGATCGAGGAGGTCGGTCTGTCGCTCACCAGGACGACCTCGGGGGCGACCACGTCCAGCAGGCCCTGCAGGTCCCCGGCTTCGAGCGCGCGCTGGAACGACTCCATAGGTCTCTTCCAGTGAGACCCGGGCGGACTGCTCCAGGTCGGCCTTGACCCATCGCAGCCAGGTTTCCTGGAGGACGTCTTCGGCGTCGGCCGCCGATCCGAGCATCTCGTATGCGACGGTGAAGAGCAGGTTGCGGTGGACGAGGAAAGTCCAGCGCCCCGCGGCCGTCCGCCAGATCGCGTACCGCGCCCGCCGGCACGTCGAAGCCCGCCGCCCGCGCGAGGCGCTGCGCAGGCGGTTGAGCGACTGCCGGGTGGCGATCCGGATCAGGTAGGCGCGCTGGTCGTGCACCGTCGTCGCGCTCCGGGTCGAGGACGCCCGCATCACCGGCCTCTACTACGCCCGCAACCCGCAGAAGCTGACCCGCATCGAATCCCAGACCCCGCTCATCCTACGATGATCATCGGTGGTGAACAGCCGTGGCTGACCAGGCACCGCGTCTGGCTTCAACCCGGAAGAGCCCTGAACAAACTCAGCCAGATCTCATACTGGGAGGTCGTTCATGACGAAGAGTGTTGCCAGCGAACTCGCCGACCTGGAGCTGCCGGTCGAGCGCGGCTGCCCGTTCGCCCCGCCCGCCGAGTACGAGCGACTGCGCGAGCAGGCGCCGATCAGCAAGGTTCGCCTGGTGAGCGGCGCTGAGGGGTGGTTGGTGTCCGGGCATGAGGAAGGCCGTGCCGTCCTCGCCGACCGCCGCTTCTCCTCCGACCGGCGCAAGGACGGCTTCCCGTTCCTCGTTGCCGATGCGGCGACCCGGCAGCAGCTCCGCAGCCAGCCGTGGTCGATGCTCGGCATGGACAGCGAGGAACACGCCGCGGCCCGGCGTCCGATGATCGGCGAGTTCACCATGAAGCGGCTGGCCGCGCTGCGCCCGCGGATCCAGGAGATCGTCGACCACTTCATCGACGACATGCTCGCCACCGACCAGCGCCCGGTCGACCTGGTGCAGGCGCTGTCCCTGCCGGTGCCCTCGCTGGTGATCTGCGAACTGCTCGGTGTGCCCTATGCCGACCACGACTTCTTCCAAAGCCGCACCGCTGTGGTGGCGCGCCGGAGCGCCTCATCGGAGGACCGCCGGCGGGCCTTCGCCGAACTCCGCGCCTACATGGATGACCTGATCACCCGCAAGGAGTCCGAACCCGGCGACGACCTGTTCAGCCGGCAGATCGCCCGGCAACGCCAGGAGGGCGCCCTCGACCACGAGGGCCTGGTCAGCGCGGCCTTCCTGCTGCTGACCGCCGGGCACGAGACCACGGCGAACATGATCTCGCTCGGCGTGGTCGGGCTGCTCAACCAGCCGGAGCAACTGGCCCTGATCACGGCCGACCCGGGCAGGACCCCCATGGCCGTGGAGGAACTGCTGCGCTACTTCGCCATCACCGACACGGTCGCCTCCCGAGTGGCCACCGAGGACGTGCAGATCGGCGGGGTGAGCATCAAGGCCGGCGAGGGCGTCGTCGTCTCCAGCCTGTCGGCCAACTGGGACCCCGCGGTGTTCAAGAATCCAGCCGAACTGGACGTCGAGCGCGGGGCTCGCCACCACCTCGCCTTCGGATTCGGCCCGCACCAGTGCCTCGGCCAGAACCTGGCCCGGATGGAACTGCAGATCGTCTTCGACACGCTGTTCCGCCGCATCCCCACCCTGCGGCTCGCCGCACCGGTCCCGGATCTGCCGTTCAAGTCGGACGCCGTCGTCTACGGCGCCGACGAACTCCCGGTCACCTGGTGAGGAGAGCATGATGCGGATCTAGCGGGGAGGGTGCGGCCGTCGGTGTCGAGGTAGTCGCGCCAGGAGCGCTTCGGCGGCCCGGCGTCCGTCAGGTCGGCCTGCTGGTATCGGGGCGCGCCGGGCCGGTGGAAGGCCAGGTGCTCAACGCGCATGGGCTGCGATCCGTACTCCCTTGCGTCTCTCGACGACCAGCAGAAAGGGAACCCCCATGCCACGAGGAGCTCTCCTCGCCGGGGTCATGGCCGTGACCTCGGCCCTGACGATGGCCACGCCCACCCCGCCCGCGCACGCTGCTCGCACGGACGCGGTCCTGGAATGGTTCGACGTGTACACGTCGGCGGTTCCGCCCTCGACCCGACAGAACCCTCAGGTCACCAACGGCCGCGCCTGGGCCATCGGCTGGATCGCCGCGAGCCGCGCCCTGCGCGGTGGCGATCCGTCCCGTAACTTCCAGGAGGCGGCGCTCGCGCAGGCACTGCACGATGCGCTGATCGAGCTCGTCCCCGGCCGGGCGGAGGCGCTCGACCGGGCCCTGGCCGGCACGCTCGCCCGCATCCCCGCCGGGAACGCCAAGGACGAGGGGGTGCGAGCCGGACGCGACCAGGCCCGCAGAACCCTGCGGGAGCGGACGGGTGACGGACTCGACCCCGCGTCGGTCAACCCGGCGTACCCGCCCCCTCCCGCGGCGCCCGGGATCTGGCGCCCCACCCCTCCAAGCGAGGAGAGCGCCGTCGGGGCGGGACAGGCGCGCGCCAAGCTCTTCCTCCTCGGCCAGGCCGGCCGGTTCCGTCCCGGCCCTGCCCCGGCGCTCGACTCGGAGCGATACCGCAAGCACCTCGACGAGGTACGCGTGTACGGGGTCAAGGACGCCTCGGCGCGGACGCCGGAGCAGACCACGATCGCGAAGCTCTGGTCCCAGGCTTCGCTGTCCGGCTACACCCAGGCGCTGCGGGCGGTGCTCTCGCGGCCGGGGCAGTCGCCTGCGAAGCGCGCCGAACTGGTCGCCGTCTTCCATGCGGTGACGGTGGACGCGCAGATCGCGGTGTTCGACGCGAAGTACGCCTACACCCGCTGGAGGCCGATCACCGCGATCAGGGCGGGCGGCGATGCGACGTGGGAGCCGCTGATCGCGACCCCGCCGCATCCGGAGTACCCGGGCGGACACTCCACCTACGCGGGCGCCGCCGAACAGGTGCTCAATGAGCTGGCAGGCCCGAAGACGGCGCCGTTCGCCATCACCGGGCCGGAAGGAACCCAGCGAACCTATACGGAGTGGCGGCAGCTGACCGCGGACAACGTCAACGGCCGCGCCTGGTCGGGTATCCACTTCCGCTTCTCCGACGAGACCGGCGCGCAACTCGGAGCCCGGGTGGCCCTGTGGGACCTGGTCAGAGCCGGAAGCCTCTTCCGCTGAGCAAGGAGCCGTTCATCCGTCACGGGTTCTGACCGATCGGCCCCGCCGCACCCGAGCCGCGGGGCCGATCGGCCGGCCCGTCAGTGGCTGATCGGGGCGCGCAGGACGGCCGGGCCGCCGGGTACGGTGCTCAACCCCAGGGCGACGGTGTCGTCACCCTGAACGGCCGCCGAAAGCTCCATGGTCAATCCCATGCCTCTGGCGGTGAAGCTGCCCGCGGGGACGCGGCTGCCGTCACCTCGTTCGAGCCAGACCAAGTAGCGTTGCCCGTTGTCGAGGCCGCTGACCTTCAGGTTCACGGCCGTACCCCACTGGCGGGCGGCCAACTGGGCCGAGATCTGCATGCCCTGCGCCCCGTAGGTGACCGTGTGCCCTTCGGCACCTGACAGCAGCACCGTCACGACGGCGGCGGCCGAGGCCGCCGCGGTCGCGAGGCCGCCGGTCCACGCCAGCAAGCGCCTGCGCCTGCGTCTGCGCAGGTGCTGGACGCCGACCGCGGTCACCACGCTGTGACGCAGCCACGGCGGTGGCTCGGGCGAAGAGGCGACCCGGTCGGGATTGGCGTGACCGAGGGCGCCGGCCACCTGGTCGAGGGAGTCGAGCTCGGCCCTGCAGGCGGGGCAGCCGTCGGTGTGCGCGAGCAGGGTCGCCATCTCGGCCTCCGGAAGACGGCCCAGCGCGTGCATGCCCAGCAGAGAGTGATAGTCGCGGCAGTTAGTCACCGTCCCACCCCATCTCCTCCAGTACCAGGCGCAGCGCCTTGAGCGCATAGAACACCCTGCTGCGCACCGTACCCGGGGGAATGCGCAACTCGGCGGCGACCTCGGTGGGAGCGCGGTCTCGCAGGTGCACCTCCACCAGAATGTGCCGCTGTTCGGGAGACAGCCGCCGCAGCGCCTCCTCGACCTGCATGCCGAGGAGCAGCTGCTCCAGATCGGTGTTCCCTGGCACATCGCTCTCCTGGCCGGCGGAGAGTTGCGGTCGTACGGAACGCGCGCGCAAAAGGTCGATCACCACGTTCCTGCAGATCGCGAACAACCACGTCCGGGGAGACGACTGCCTGCGGTCGTACCGCCCAGCGCTACGCCACGCCCGCACGAAGGTCTCCTGAACCGCGTCCTCGGCCAGCCCCGTGTCACCCAGGGACCTTCTGGCGAAGGCGAACAACTCGCCTCCGTAGTCGTCGTAGACCGCCTGCAAGGTGGCCTCGTCATCCAACCGCACGTCTCCTCCTGCCGTTCCGATGGGCATACGGAACGAAACGCTGCGGCGTTCAACCATTGTCGCCTGAACGCTGCCCGCCTCGCCTCCGTACACCCCCTCGTCATCAGCGACAGCGAAGGGATCAGCTATGCGAGCAGTTGTCTGGGCATCGATGCTCGGAGTCGCCGTTACCGCCGCCGCCACCATCGCGGGGCCGGCGCTGGCCCAGCAGGGCGGCGGGTCCGAGCGGCGCGCCCACGTGCAGGTTCACTCGCCGAAGGCCGATACGGCGACCGGTGTGGAAGGAGCCGCCTGGATGGTGGAGCTCTCCGTGGACTACCGCGACGGACTCAAGGCGGCCGGGTGGAGCGGGCCCCAGGTCACCGGCCCCCAGGGCGGGACGGGGTCGTTCGGCCCCGGCAAGGACGACAAGCTGCCCGGCCTGGTGGTGCTGCTCTCCACGACGACCGGCTTTTCGGGGCCGGGCACGAACCTGGCCAACCTGTTCAACGTCACGGGCGTGGCCGAGCGGGACAAGGCCGGCAACGGGGTGAAACTGTGGGACTCCTGGCTGGTCGGCAAGCCGCTGTTCGGAAAGGACGTCCGTAGCGTGCTCACGGTCGCGGTCGTGGGCGACCTGAACCGCAACGGCGTGCTCGACGACGCACCCGACACGGTGAAGGATCTCACCGGCGACGGCCGCATCGACGCCGAGGACCTGCGCAAGCTCGGCGTGACGTCGAACATCGCCGAGGTGCCGTTCCGCATCACGGACTCGGCGGCCTGAGGAGCAGTGGTTCTAGAGGCACCTCCGCACACAGGGCAGGATTGAGGCACAGCGTCCTGGTGCGGGGGGATACGTGGTTGTTGGGCAGCGGGCCGGTCGCGTCCTGCGCTGGGTGGTGGCCGTCGCGGCGGTGCTCGGGATCGTGGTGCCGGAGAGCTGGGCGTCGGCCAGGTACGTCCCCGGGGAGTGCCCGCCTCCCGACCCGCGGGTGGCGACTCCCTACCCGATCACCGGGTACTGGCTGGTGCCGCGCCCCGACCGGTGCGTGACCCGGCGGACGGTCGAGGCGATCCACGGGATCGGCGGCGACACGCTGATCACGTTCGGTCCGCGGCTGGTGCCGAGCGCGGTCGACGGCGCGGGGCGGCTGCTCAGGGAGGGGAGCGTCGATCCGGACTTCGCCGACTGCGTGGACGGCGGCAGGCCGTGCTACCTGGCAGCCCGTGACGCGGTCCGGGGGAGGACGATCCGTCAGGTCTACGGGTACGCGGTGAACGAGCTGTTCGGGCCCGCGCTGTTACGCTGCCCCGGGCTGGACCGCCGGATCGAGAGCCGCGGGCGCGTCTACTACCGCCTGCTGCTGGGCGGGTCCTGCGACGACAGCGCGTACGACCTCGTCCTGGTCGCGACGGACGGCGACGGCGTCGGGAACCTGCTGGCCGAGGCGGCGGGGCTCGGGATGAAGGTGTTCCCCGGCCTGCCCGCCGCGCCGCAGGACACCGCCCGGCCGTGGCTGCCCGACCTCGCCCACCTGACGCCGCTCGACAGGCTCACCGAGCGGGTGCTGTCCGACTACCGGCAGCGGTACGCGGCCTCGCCCGCGTTCGGCGGGGTGTACCAGTCGTTCGAGCTGGCCATGAAGGAGCGGCCCAGGTCCGACCCGACGCTCGCCCTGTATACCGCCCAGCACGCGGTCGTCGCCGCCGCGCTGCCCGGCGGCAAGATCCTGGTCAGCCCCTACTTCGACGCCCGCAGGACGCACGGCTTCCCGCCCGGGCAGGTGGCGCGGGGGCTGGAGGAGATCGCGGCGACGCGGGCGGGCGCGCCCATGGCGATCGCGGCGCAGGACGGGCGCGGCACGGGGAAGGCGCCGGTCTACGGAGCCGACGAGAGCGACGCGAGGGTGGACCCGAGGCTGGCTCCGATGGTGGGGGACGTGACCAACAGGCAGGCCTACTACGGCTCGACGCGCGACTACTTCGCGGCGGCGGCGAGCCGTCCCCTGCCGGGGGTGGAGCTGTGGGCGAACGTCGAGTCCTTCGAGCCCACCCAGGTGGCCGGCGAGTGCGGACGGGCCGATCCGCTGCCGCTCAGAGGACGCACCGCCAAGAGCCGGATCGACCGGCAGGTCGCGGCCGCGGCCCCGTTCACCGCCAAGATCATCTCCTACGGCTGGGACCCGTTCTTCACCTGCCAGGACGGTTTCGCCAGGCCCTCCCTGAGCGACACCCTGGCCTCCGGATGGAACGAGCCGATCATCGTGGACGCGTCCAGGAAGAGCGTGGACGGGCGCGACGGGATCGCGGTCGAGGGCTACAACCTGAAGGGCGGCACGCTGCGCTTCACGTACCAGGGGAGGAGCGTGACCGCCCCGCTGGAGCAGCGGGGCGGTCACGCCTGGGCGCCCTTCGCGTTCGGCGACGCGGGCGGTGCGTGGATCTCCGTCACCGCGACCAACGGCGCGGGCCGCTCCAGCAGGAGCGGCTACGTGATCCGTTAGAGGGTGGCGGCGTGCGGGTCCCAGTCCGCGGGGAGCGGGTCGGGTGGGGTGAGCGTGGAGCGGAGGCGCTGGAACTCGCCCTGCTCTCCCGAGTCGCTGATGGCCGTCATCAGCTCCAGGACGTGCAGCGCGAGCTCGCCGGACGCGCGGTGCGGGGTTCCCGCGCGCAGGGACCTGGCCAGGTCCAGGACGCCGATCCCGCGCCCCGCGGTGGTGCCGGCGAGCGGCTGCTCCCGCCAGTCGGCGTCGTCCAGGCTGCGCACGTGCAGCGGGCCGTCGAAGGTGTTGGGGTCCGGCAGCGACAGCGCGCCCTCGGTGCCGATGATCTCGATCATCCGCCGGTTGACGGACGAGTCGAAGCTGAACGTGGCCGCGGCCGTCGCGCTGCCCGGGAAGTCGACCAGCGCGTTGACGTGCGTGGGCACCTCGACGGGGAAGGCCGTCCCCGCCTTCGGCCCCGAGCCGACGACGCGGTGCGCTCGGGCCCGGCGGACCCCCGCCGCGACCCGGGAGGCGGGCCCCAGCAGGGCGACGAGCGTGGTCAGGTAGTAGGGGCCGAGGTCGAACAGCGGGCCGGCCCCGCGCTGGTAGAGGAACTCGGGGCTGGGATGCCAGCTCTCGGGCCCGAGGCCCTGCGTGGCGGCCGACACCGCGACGGGGTCGCCGATGAGGCCGGAGCGCAGCGCGTGTAAGGCCGACTGGATGCCCGCCCCGAGGAAGGTGTCGGGGGCGTTGCCGACGCGCAGCCCCCGGTCACCGGCCTCCGCCAGGACCTTCGCGGCCTCGTCCATGTCCAGGGCCAGCGGCTTCTCGCCGTACACGTGCTTGCCCGCGCGCAGGGCCGCGAGCGCCACCTGCGCGTGCGCCGCCGGGACGGTGAGGTTGACGACGATCTCCACCTCGGGCACCGCGAGCACGGCGCCGGGCGAGCCGGAGACGGGCACCCCGTGCTCCTGGGCGACGGCGGCGGCCCGGTCCTCGTCGAGGTCCGCGACGCCGAGCACCCGGACGTCCGGGAAGGAGGTGAGGTTGCGCAGGTACTGGCCGCTGATCACGCCGGCGCCGACGACGGCGACGCCCACCGGTCCGCTGGTCAAGAGGCCTCCAGATAGGCGTGGCTGTCGGCGAGGGCGGCGAAGACGTCCCCCTCGCAGCTGTCGAGTTCGACGATCCGCAGCGCGCCGGGCGCGGCGGCGAGGATGTCCCGCACCGGCATGACGCCCGCGCCCACGGCCGTGTGCGGCGCGTCCTTGACGCCGGGTCCGTCCTTGACGTGCAGGGCCAGCGTGCGGGAGGAGAGGCCGCGCAGCAGGTCAGGCACGTCCGCGCCGCCGACCGCCGCCCAGTAGGTGTCGACCTCCAGGAACACCTCGGGGGCCAGCAGGTCCGCCAGCGCCTCCAGGGCGTGCCTGCCGTCGATCCTGGGCTCGATCTCCCACCAGTGGTTGTGGTAGCCGATCCGCACGCCGTGCTCCGCCGCCTGCTCGGCCAGGCCGTTCAGCAGGTCGGCGGTGCGCGACAGGCCGTCGCGGGTGGTGAACTCCTCGTGCGCGATGCCGCCGGGGATGATCGCCAGGTCGGTGCCGATCGTGGCGATGGCGTCGAAGACCGGGCCGGGCTCCTGGCCGAGCAGCGCGTACGCGTGCGTGCTCGACACGCTGAGCCCCAGGTCGTCGGCCACCTGGCGGAAACCCGCCGGGTCGGCCATCGGGTCGAACGGTTCGACGGAGTCGTAGCCGATGCCGGCGATCCTGCGCAGCGTGCCGTCGCGGTCGGCGGCGAGCTGGTCCCTGACGGTGTAGAGCTGGACGCCGGTCATCAGGCCGCCCCTCGCACGCCCAGCAGGTGCTCCAGGGCGAGCTGGTTGAGGTGGCTGAAGTGGTAGCCGCGCGCGGCGGCCACGTCCGGGTCGAAGCCGTCGTCCGACAGGCCGGCCAGGGTCTCGCCGGGCGCCAGCGTCGGGGTCGCCAGCTCGTCCACGCGCGAGGCGCGCAGCGCCTCCCGCACCTCGGGGTCGGCCCGGAACGCCCGCGCCTTCTCGCGCAGGATCAGGTAGGTGCGCATGTTGGCGGCGGCCGACACCCACACGTCCTCGGGGTCCTCGGTGCGCAGCGGCTTGTAGTCGAAGTGCCTCGGGCCCTCGTAGCCGCCGTGCTCCAGCAGGTCCACCAGGAAGAACGCGCTCTTCACGTCGCCGTGGCCGAACACCAGGTCCTGGTCGTAGCGCGGGCCGTGCTGGCCGTTGAGGTCCAGGTGGAACAGCTTGCCGTGCCAGAGCGCCTGGGCGATGCCGTGCACGAAGTTCAGCCCGGCCATCTGCTCGTGCCCGACTTCGGGGTTGAGCCCCACCATCTCCGGGTGCTCCAGCTCGTCGATGAACGCCAGCGCGTGCCCGATCGTCGGCAGCAGGATGTCGCCGCGCGGCTCGTTCGGCTTGGGCTCGATCGCGAAGCGGATGTCGTACTCCTGCTCCTTGACGTACGCGCAGAGCAGGTCGAGCGCCTCCTTGTAGCGGTCGAGCGCCGAGCGGACGTCCTTGGCCGCGTCCGACTCCGCCCCCTCGCGCCCGCCCCAGCACACGTACGTGCGCGCGCCCAGCGAGGCGGCCAGGTCCAGGTTGCGGCGCACCTTGCGCAGCGCGTACCGGCGGACGTCGCGGTCGTTGCTGGTGAACGCGCCGTCGCGGAAGACCGGGTGGGTGAAGAGGTTGGTGGTGGCCATCGGCACCTTCATGCCGGTCTCGGCGAGCGCCTTGCGGAACGCCGCGACCGCCCGCTCCCGGTCGGGCTCGACCGCGAGCAGGTCGTCGTCGTGGAAGGTGACGCCGTACGCGCCCAGCTCGGCCAGCCGGTGGACGCTCTCCACCGGGTCGAGCGGCGGGCGGGAGGCGTCGCCGAACGGATCTCGGGCCTGCCACCCGACCGTCCACAGGCCGAAGGTGAAGAGATCATCGGACGTGGGGGTGAACGCGGGCATGTGGTGACCCCTTCTCCTATATTTAGTCCATAATCTGCACATAATCCTGGGAGGTGGACGTGACCTCGTCAAGAGGCGTGCGGCACGATTCCATGCGCGCCCGCAACCTGGCCGTCGTGCTCGGGGAGCTGCACCGGGGCGGGCCGCTCACCAGGGCCGCGCTCGCCGAGCTGACCGGGTTGACCAAGACGACCGTGTCCACGCTGGTGGCGGACCTACTGGAGAGCGGGGTCGCGGTCGAGTCGGGGGCGGTGCGCGACGGCGAGCGCGGCAGGCCCGGCGTGGCGGTCAGCCTGAGCGGCCACCGGGTGGCCACGCTCGGCCTGGAGATCAACGTCGACTACCTGGCCCTCTGCGTCGTGGACCTCACCCGCGCCGTGCGGCTGCGCCGCACCCAGCCGGTCGACAGCCGCAACTCCCGCCCGGACGACACGCTGCGGCGGCTGCGCGAGCTCGCGGACGCGGCCACGTCCGAGGCCGAGCGCTCAGGGCTGCGGATCGCCGGCGCCGCGCTCGCCGTGCCCGGCCCCGTGCGGGACGGCCTGCTGTGCAACGCCCCCCACCTCGGCTGGCGGGACGTGCGCGTGTCCGACCTGCTCGACCTGCTCGACCTGCCGCTCGCCGTCGAGAACGAGGCGAACCTGGCCGCGCTGGGGGAGCTGTGGTTCGGCTCGGCGGAGCCGGACTTCCTCTACGTGTCCGGCGAGGTCGGCATCGGCGCGGGGCTCGTCGTGGACGGCTCCGTCTTCCGGGGCACGTACGGCCTGGCCGGGGAGCTGGGCCATGTGGTCGTCGCGCCCGACGGGCCCGCCTGCCGGTGCGGCGGGCGCGGCTGCCTGGAGGTGTACGCGGGTCAGGACGCCCTGCTCGGCGGCGCTGCCTCGATCGCCGACCTGGTGGCGCTGCTGGAAGCCGGCGACCGGACGGCCCTGGCGGGCTGCGCGGAGGCCGGGCGGGCGCTCGGGCTCGCGCTCACCTCGGCGGTCCACCTGCTCGACCCCGGCATGATCGTGCTGGGCGGCGTGTACGCGCCCCTGTTCCCCTGGCTGGAAGGGGACATCAGGGCGACGCTCTCCGCCCGGCTCGGGCAGATGCGCAGGGTCCCGCCGCCGCTCGCGGTGTCGGAGACAGGGGCGGACGCCGCCGTCCTGGGGGCCGCCGGGCTGGTCATCCAGCAGATCATCGCCGATCCGGCGCGGGCGCCGCGGCTGTGGTCAGGGCCGTCGTCAGGGCCTCGGTGAGGACGTCCACGATCAGGGCGGCCTGGGAGCCGTCCTCGTCCAGGTCCGGGTCGAGGATCGAGACCTCCAGCCCGGCCGCTCCCGGCAGCTCCAACAGGCCGCGGAGCAGGCCGGAGAGCTGGGCGGGGTTCAGGCCGCCGGGGGTGGGCGAGTCGACGGCCGGCAGCACCGACGGGTCGAGGACGTCCACGTCCAGGTGGATCCAGAAGCCGTCGAGGTCGTCGCGGGCGAGCACCTTCCTGGCCGCCTCCAGCCCGGCTCCCGCGACGATGTCCGCGCTGGACGCGTACGCCACGCCGGAACCCTCGAAGTCGCGCATGTCCTCCTCGTCGCGGACGCCGAGCACGATCACGTCCTCGTCCCTGACGTACGGGCGCAGGCCGTCGATGTCCGTGAGGTAGTCGTCGCCTCGGCCGGTCACCAGGGCGACGTCCTCGCCGGCGGCGGCGCCGACGTGCGGGGAGTTGCCGAGATGACGGAAGTCGGGGTGCGCGTCGACGTAGGCCAGGCCGTACCGGCCGGTCCTGCGCAGCGCCAGGGCCGGGCCGAGCACGATCGAGCAGTCGCCGCCGAGCAGCACGGGGAACCTGCCCGACTCGCGGATCGCGGCCACCCGCCCGGCCAGCTTCCTGGTGTACGCGGCGATCGCCCGGCCGTTCCTGACGCCGTCGCCAGGCTTCCACGTGGCCACGTACCGGGGCGGAACCACTGCTCCCGCGTCGTGCGCGCCGAGCCGTTCGACCAGGCCGGCGTCGCGCAATGCCCACGGGGCCTTGTAGGTGCCGGGGATCACGTCGGGGGCGGGCGGGCGCAGGCCGAGGTTGGATGGGGCGTCGAGGACGGCGTATCGGCTGTCAGGGGTTATTGTGTTCATAGTCGTGACGTTAACAGGAAGGGGGCGGGATGCGCCAGTACGCCGAGACGGGCCTGGTAGCGATCGACCTGGCCAACACGTGGGACGAGTACCTCGACGACCCGGAACGGCTACCGGACGTCGCGGCCCTGCTGCGCTTCTGCCACGAACTCCACGAACCGCCGGACACGACCGCCCCAGACAGGCCTGACACGTCCACCCCGCGCGCGTCCACCTCTGGTATGGCCGCTCCGGGGATGGGGGGCCTGGACGGCGGCGACCTCGACGCCGTTCGGGCGGTGCGCGAGCGGCTGCGGGCCGTCCTGCTGGCCGAACCTGGTGAGCGCACCGCCGCCCTCGCCCGCTGGGCCGCCGACCTGCCGTTGCGCGCGCTCGTCCAGGACGCCGACGGCCGCCCGGAGCTGCGGCTCGTCGCGTCCGATGAGGCGAGGCTCTCGGCGCGGCT
>NZ_JBEXUP010000078.1:0-41774 GCF_040614375.1 Nonomuraea sp. NPDC005983 | reverse complement strand
GCCGCCCCCTGGCGAGGCGCGGGCACGGCCCGCCCGGCGGCCTTGCCGCCCTGCTGGTCGGTGTTGAGCGGCGCGGCCGTGGCGGGCACCCTGGTGCCCGACGGTGTCGCCGCGCCCTCGCCCTCCTCGCCGCGCCCTCTGCCCTGCGCCGCGGTGGCGGCCACCACGGCCGCCGGGTTCCCGCTCATGGCCGCGGTCACGATCGGCCTGGCCTTGCGCACGCCCCAGCGGGTGATGCCCTGCACGCCGGTGCCCGTCCGTTCGAGCACGGGCGAGCTGGCCGCCTCGCCCAGCATGCGGGTGGCGAGCGTGTGCCCGTTCATGGACGCGAACAGATGCTGGAACGGCCGCCGGTAGAAGAACACCGCGATCGTCAGCAACGCGATGAACAGGATCTGCAGCCCCCACGGCATGGCCGTAGAGATGATCAGCGCGTACCCGTACACGAGGACGCCGAGCACGAGCGCGAGCACCGCCTGCCTGAGCAGCGTGCCGACCAGCATCTCCACCCAGCGCATGGCGATGATCCGCCCGCTGCCGGGGTGGACGCCGATCAGCAGGAACACCGGCCCGAGGATCAGCAACAGCAGGAAGCCCACCTTCAGCACCAGCAGCGAGACGGCCACCAGGAAGATGAGCAGCCCGGCGACCAGGGCGGCGATGAGCGCGCTGATGGACACGCCGAGCCTGCTGCCCCAGTCGCGTCCGGAGAAGACGGTGTAGCGCGGGTCGTTCCTGAGCTTCTCCGCGATCTCCGTGTACTTCGCCTGCCGGTCGCCGACGTTCGGCGTGGGCTGGCCCGCCGTGGCCGCGGGGATGGACTGGATCTCCAGCATGGTCCGGCCGAAGTCGCGCACGATCGGCTGGTTGGGGTCGGCGGTGCCGAACATGCCCATCAGCCACGGCTTGCAGACCAGCGTGGACCAGAGCGCGTCGGCGTTCTGGTCCACGCCCGGAGTGCCGGCCTGCGCGTAGCCACCGGCCTTGACCTGCGGGCTGGCCTGCCCGGAGGCGGGCAGGCAGGACGCGCCGCCCGCGCCGGGCAGCCCGGCGAAGGCCGAGTTGACCACCTCGCCGGTCTTGTCGGTGACGATCTTGCCGAGCCCGGTGAAGTCGCCGGGCCTGCTGAAGAACCAGGTGGCGACCGTGACCGCGAGGACCATCCAGACGACGCCTTCGAGGGTCGTGGTGGCCCGCTTGCGGATCAGGCCGTACCAGGCCAGCCAGATGGCGGCGAGGATCACGATCGGGCGGAGGAACGGCCAGTACATCGCGTTCGACAGGTTCGTCACGATGTCGTCGACCACGTCCTTGATCGACGCGAGCGGGCCCTCCGTGGCGGCGGCCTGGTAGGTGGTGATGGTCAGCCGGTCGATCGCCTTGGCGAACCTGAAGATCCCGTTGGCCCACAGGTTGCCCAGCACCGCGACGTAGTCGGAGCAGCCCAGGTCATGGGTCTGCCAGAACTGGCCGGCCATGCCGAACTGGGCGTAGTTGGTGGTCGGCGCGGACGCCCCGCCCTCGGGGGGCGGCGGCTGGATCATGCCGTCGGTGCCGCCGCCGATCACCTCCGGGTAGAGCGGGCCCGACAGGTCGCACGGGGCCGCGGCGGCGGGCGACGACAGGCCGCCCACCACGATCGGCACCACGAGGACGCCTGCCAGCAACGCCAGGACCAGAGCCAGCCGCTTGGGTAGCCGGATCTTCATGACCGCACCTCCTGCGCCCTGCGCACGCCCCCCTGAAGATCATCATGCCCGCTGTCGTCGGGTTTGTCGTGTGTCGGGTTCGTGTCGAGCCACCGGAGCAGCTCATCGGAGATCAGGTCTACTCCGATGCGACCGGCCCTGCCATCCAGATCGCGGAAAATGCACTCCCCGTTGCCAAGCGCGCGCAGCGCGGCCTTGTGCTCTTCCGACGGCTCCACCCCGAGCAGGGACATCACGTGCTCGACCTCGACCCGCTCCGTCGACCTGAACGCGAACACCGACGACAGGCAGTTGGTCACCTGCTCGTTGAGCAGGTCTCCGGCGTTCTGCGAGACCAGCACGAGCGCGGTGTTACGGGAGCGGCCCATCCGGCTCACCTCGGGCACCAGCTTGGCGCCCTCCGGCGTGGACGTGATCGCCCACGCCTCGTCCAGGAAGATCGCCTTTGGCGCGCGGCGGTCGAGCCCGTTCATCAGCCGCCGGGCGAACTGCGACACCAGGTAGAGCAGGGCCACCGACAGCCGCTGCTCGTAGGAGTAGTCGTCGCGGCCGGTGGCCACGTCGGGCAGCGTCAGCCCGCCCAGCGTGAACACGGTGGTCCAGCCCTCGCTGTCGATCTGCTCGCCGCCGGACGGGTCGAAGCAGAGCCTGGCCAGATGCATCTCCGACATGGAACGCAGCACCGCGCCCAGATTCTTGGACGCGGCGTCCTCCGACTTCTCCAGGAAGTCGACCACCTTGCCCAGCGACGGGTCGGGCGCGTTGGAGACCGCCGCCACCGCCTGGATCATCGCCGACTCGCGCTCCTCCGACATGCGGGGCAGCAGCAGCCGCAACGTCTCGGTCGCCATCGTCTTCTTGGCCGCGATGTCGTCGCCGAACGAGAACGGGTCGAGCAGGCCCGGCGCGGCCGAGCCGAGCGGAATGATCCGCGCCTTCCGCTCCCGCTTCTGCAGCAGCTGCACCAGCGACTCGGCGTCGCCCTTCGGGTCGATCACCGCGACCGTGACCCCGCGCAACGACATCTGGTAGATCATCAGCAGCGCCAGCGTGGTCTTGCCGCCGCCCGGCTCGCCGGTGATCGCGATGGCGGTCGGCCGGTTGCGGGTCGCCGCCACCAGCGGGTCGAAGTGGACGATGCTGCGCGCCCTGCCGACGGTCTCGCCGATGTACGGGCCGAGCCAGCCGTCGCTGCCGTCGTCGAGCCGGTCACCGAGATCGACGGTGGCCGTGGCCATGCCGCCCGCGATGGTCCGCAGCGGCTGGCGCTGGGCGTACGCGTTGACCCTGACCTTCTCGCCCGGCAGCGCCTCGCAGAACAGCGAGAACTGGTCACCGGTGGAGTTGACCACGTCGATGCCCATGTCGCGGTAGTGCTCGACCACCGCCTCGACCCGCTGCACGCAGATCTCCTCGGTGGGCGCCGACACGATCAGCCGGTGCCACCCGTACACGAACGGCAGCCGCTCCTTGGTGATGCCGTGCTCCAGCATCCGCGCCGCGTCGATCTGCTCCGCCAGCGCGAGCGGCGCCTCCGCCCCCGCCTCACGGATGTGGATGTCCATGTCACGCGCGTGCGCGAGCTTGCGCGCGACGTCCTTGGACGCCTTCACCGGCGGGATCAGCCGCATCCTGGACGAGATCTCCACCGGGAACGGCAGCTGGTCGGCGAAGTGCAACCACGGCTCGCCGTCGGGGAACGGCATGAGGTCGGGGAAGCGGGCGAACGACAGGTTGGCCACGTACGAGTCGCCCTGCGGCTGCACGATCCGCAGCAGCGACCGGCCGTTGTGGATCTCACCCTCGACCAGCGACTCGATCTCGCCCTGCCCCCAGCGGCGCTTCGGGCTCGCCGACGGCGGCGGATCGCCGAGCGCGCCCGCCGCCGAGTGCTGGAACAGCCACGCCACCTCGACCGAGGTGGCGTGACGTGCGTACAAGGCGCTCGACGCCAGTGCTCTGCCGAGCCGTTCGGCCTGTTCGGTCCACTTGGAGATCTCACCCTCGGGGACGTGGTCGTCCTCCAGCCCGAGCGTCTTCTCCGTCTTCTGGTAGAAACCGAAGAGCTGCGAGAACATCCCGGCCCCGATCTGCCTGCCGCGCGGGCCCAGCCGCACCCCCAGGTAGACCTCCTTCGACCAGAAGTCCTTCGCCCAGACGTGGCGGTACATCTCCTCCAGGTAGTCGCGCCAGCCGGGGCCCTCGTCGGAGGTGGCGTTCAGCGCCATCGCCCACTCGGCCGCCGGATAGGTGCGGTGCGCCACCCTCAGGTGCACCTCGGCGTCGGGCATCCTGATCGCGGCCAGCGCGATCGTGATGTTCGTGGCCAGCGCCTCGCGCTCGTCCGGCGTGACGAACTCGTAGCTGACCGTCGGCAGGCGGAAGTACGCCCATGCGCAGGTTTCGGTGAGCAGGATGCGGTCGTCGAAGTACCGGACCGCCAGGCGCTGATGCGCTCGGGACGCCCTGCTCATGCCGCCCCCTCGGCGCATGAACCGGCCAGACCTGCTCGCTCGTTCACTTATCGCTCACCGATTCTCGTGCCCGGGGGGTCACTCGCCAACTCCTCTTCGCTCGGACGGATCGTCTGTGCCGCAAAGCCCGCGACCACGACCCCGGCGAGCGCGAGATACGCCCGCCGTCCGGCCGCTCGCAACTGCCCGGGATCGACGACGTCCGCGCCGCCCGGCGCCAGGTCGTCCTCCCAGGGCACCCTGACGATGGCCCGGCACCTGCCCCTGGCCACCGCCTCCGCCTGCTCGACATCGGCCATCGAACGCCTGCTCACGCCGTTGACCACCATCACCGCACGCCTGCGCAGGTCCGCGCAGCCGTGCCCGTCGAGCCACTCGTACGTCATCGCCACCGCCTCCGGCGCCTCCTCGCTCGCCGGGACCACCAGCACGAGCTGGTCCGCGTACGGCAGCACCCGGGCCGCCAGCGCGGCGGCCGGGTCGATGACGGCCAGCTTGTAATGCCGGTCGAGCAGGTGCATGGTCTGGCCCAGCCGGTGGTCGGACAGGAGGGTCCTGTCGGTCAGCCGCCGCTCGGCCTCCGCGTCCGTGTCGGCCCCGATCACCTCCAGGCCCGAAGCCGTCCGGGTCGTGTAGCCGCGCATCGTCAGGTACCCGCTGACCCGGTCCAGCCCCGACAGCAGCGAGGCGAGCGTCTCCGGGGTCTCCGTCCGGACCCTGCTGGTCAGCGTGTTGCCGCCGGTGCTCGCGTCGACCGCGACCACTCGGTCGTCGCGGTACCTGGCGAACGTGTGGCCCAGCATCAACGCCGTGGTGCTCTGCCCGGCGCCGCCGGTGCACCCGAGCACCACGACCCTCCGACTGCCGCTGAACACGCCCCGCGCTCTGGCCTCGTCGATCTCCGACCCGTCGGTTCGCACCCCGCCGCCGCCGACGACCACCTGCGCGATCCGCCGCCAGCCGCCGGAGTCGCGTCCGACGACGGACTCGACCCGTCGCACCCGCCCCTCTCGCTCACCGAACCGCGGCCCCGGAACCACCGCATCCCCGGCCCGCCCGTCGCCCCCGTGACGCCGCGCCTCAGCACGCCCGCCAACACGCTCATCCCGCCCGGCGCCCTCACTGCGCCCGGCAAGCGCCCCCTCGCCTCGCCTGGCGGCCACATCCTCGCCACGACCGTCACGCCCACCGGCCACCCGCACACCAGGCTCCGCGCCACCACCGGCCTCGCGAACGCCGGACTCCCCGCGACCACCGACCTCGCGGGCGCCGTCCACCTCGCTACCAGCCGCCTCAGACGCCTGCACGGCGTCAGGACGCGCTTCAGGCGCGCTCTCACTGTCGCGGCGCGCCGCAGGAACACGCACGCCCTCACCCAGCGCAGACGCGCCCTCAGGCTCGCGCTGCCGCCCCTGATCAGCCGCCCCCTCGCCGTCACGGCCCGATGGCACAGGCAAGGACGGCTCGTCGTGTCGGGCCGCCTGTGCGGGCGCAGAGGTGTCACGCGCACCCCCGCCGATCGGACGCAGAGTCACCGGCTTCGTCACCAGCTTCGTGTCGGGACGCAGCAGCGGCCAGACCGGCGGCGTGTCCGGCACCCCCAGTGATCGGTTCTGCCTGGGTGGCTGCCCCTTTCTGTGCTGGATCCGCGCAGCCTCGTCCTCCAGAGTTCCCCCGGCAGCACCGTCACCAGAGCGCTCAAGGCCACCGTCACCGACTCCCGCAGGAACGCCTTCACCAGGCTCCGTCGATGACGGACTCACTGCGGGCGCAGCCTCGTCGGCGAGGGCGGTCACCGCCGCTTCACCCACCACGGACGCAGGCTCCTCCACAGATTCGCCCTCCGCAGGCGTGGTCTCCTCCGCGAACCCGCCCTCCGCAGGCGCGGACGCCACCGCTTCACCCGCCACAGACGGGGACTTCTGCGTGGGGTCTTCAACAGTCGAGGTCGCCGCTGAAGGGGATGCCGTTGGGACGGCGCCGCCAGCGGCGGCGGTTTCCGCGGGGGCGGCGGTGTCCGCGGCGTTGGCGCCGTCCGTGGAGGCGGTTGGCGGCGGGGACGGAGGGAGTGCGGGGGTGGAAGGCTTCGTGTCGGCACTTGCCGCGAGCCTGCGCAGCCGCCGCAGGGCCTCCGTGTCGATCGGCTTCCCCACCACGGGACCCGGCCGATCGGCGGGCTTCCGGCTCTGCGAGGCGGGCGCGCCACCCCCGGCCTGCGTCTCCCTCGGCGTTGGCGCGTCAAGGCCCCCGCCCCGGACGCCACGCTCCTCCGCTTCCCGGACGTCACGCTGCTCCGTGCGCCCCGGCATCGGGACCGCTCCCCACGCGGCCGGCCGTTCCGGCGTGTGAGCCGGCTCTCCGGAGGTGCGCGTCTCGGACGTCGGTGCCGCCTCCCGAGCGGTCTCCCCGGTACGGTCGGCGGCGCGCTCCGGGTCGGGGCGGCGTGCCGACGCGGGCGAGGAGCCCTGACCGTCAGGCAGGTGGGACGGCGCCGCGTCGTTGCGTACGTCCAGTTCCTGGAGGAGGGCGGGGGCGGTGCCGCGGCGGGTGATGGAGCCCCAGCCGGTGCGGCCCGCGGTCGCGGGTTCGCTGAGAGGGGCCTGGGCGGCGGCTGCGGCAGCCGCGGCGACGGCGGGGCGGACCTGGCGGGGCCCGGCGGGACGCTCGGCCGCGCGCCTGCGCTGCGAGTGGCGGGCCTTGCGGGTCGCCTTGACGCGGACCCTGGCGGGCACGGCGCGCCAGACGCGCCCGGAGAAAGCGATCGTCTCAGGCTCGGCGGCCGGAGCCATCCGGCACCACACGCGCGGCTCGCCGACGTAGCGCGCCTGCGACTGCAGGAGTTCGGTCAGCCGCTTGTTCTCGATCACGGGACGGGTGGACAGCCACGTGACGATACCGGGCGGGACCAGGTAGAGCACGTGCCACGGCGCGACGAAGTCGATGCCGACCAGCCACAGCAGCAGGGACCACGGGGCAAGGACGCCGACGAACACGCCGATCCAGACGATCGGGAGCGGCATCGGCAGCCGTAGGTCGTACAGCTTGTAGAGCCGCTTCTCGATGCGCCAGATATTCGTATACGTAGGCAGGTCCACGCGGTCCTCCTTTCCACCCGCTCGTTCATGACCGCTGAGACGCGGCCTCAACCCTCTACTTGATGCCCAGAGCGCCCGCGATCGCCTTCGCCGTCACCTCGATGATGTTGGGAACGTAGAAGATCACGCCGATGGCCACGGCCAGGATCAGGAACTGCACGAACCTGGTGATCTCACGGGTGAACAGGAAGAAGAGCGCGACGACTGAGACGACGACGAGGAAGAGCGGGGCGAAGAACGCGCGCAGGAAGCTGGCGAGCCCCTCGGTGTTCACGCCGGTCGGGGTCGGTGTCGGCGACAGCGCGACGAGGTCGAGCACGATGGTCTTCAAGATCACTTCTTGGTCCTCCCGGGGTACCGATCAGCAGCGCGGTTGCGGCTATCCAACGGCCCGACCGGCGCCGCGGATGTCGTTGACGTACCATTTGTCGCCCTGCTTCTCGACGGTGAGCCGGTAGGCCTGCTCCAGGTGGCCGTCTCCGTTGCCCTGGCCGTTGGCGTTCGCGTCGGCGGTCGGCGTCGCGCCACCCGGCACGAGCCACGTCACGACCGCCTGGACGTCTCGCGTGGCTCCCCCCACGGGCACCACGAGCTTCTCAAGCCGTACAAAGGTGAGGGCGCCGCCGAAGTTGGGCAGGCTCTTCCCTCCGGCGAGGTAGCGCGCGAGCCCGGCCGTGTCGCCCGAGGCGTAGTTCTTGAAGAAGTCCTCGAGTTGCGGCTTGAGCTCCGTGGCGGCCGCCTCGTCGACCTCCGGGCCGGCCACCTGGGGCAGGTCGGCGGGCGTCGGGGCGGGCAGGATCGCGGGCCGCCCGGAGACGACGAACCGCTTGCCCGCGTCGTCGCCGGAGTAGTAGACGGGCACCGACAGCAGGAACCTGCGGGCTCCCGACTGGAAGGCCACGCTGACGACGGCGTTCTGGGAGTCGGTGGTCTCGATGTCGTACGGCTGGATGGCGACGGCGGCCAGCTTGCCGAAACCGTCCCAGCCGTACTGCGGCTGCGAGCCGTCGGCGACGAAGGCGGCGAGCTTGCTCGCCCTGCTCTGCGCGTCGGCCGGGCTGAAATTCAGATAAACCCCCGCGAACTGGGCGGCGAACGCCATGCCACGGTCGGTGGGGAATCCCTGGTTCGGTTGTGCGGCGCCATTCGGAGCAGCCACGTTTTCCTGGGTAAACCTCTCAAATGGGGCACGGACCCCATTCACTACGATAACTACGATAAGCGCCCAGAGAATGACGCGGCCCGTCCAGACCAGCCATCGGCCGCCGCCACCCGACCAGCCGCCGCGACGCGGCCTGCGGGAAGGCGGCGCGTCGAAGTCGGCCAAGTCAGGGCGCGCCGAAAGCTCGGGGTCGCCAGCGATCCGAGGACCGTGCTGGACGGTTGACCTACGAGCCATCACGCCTCCGCTCGCGCCAACCCCCCCGGCCTGGCGCGGTGTCGTCCGTTGCCGATCCCCATCATCCGCGGTGAGGCAATCACCCTATCCGGTCTTGCCATTGTTCCAGGAAAGCCACGCCCATGCTGCAGGCATCGCCGTGTAGGGGCAAACCTGCCGCAGCCTGCGCCCCGGCACGCCCATCCCCAACACCTGGTGACGAAATAGGTATTTGCCCAGGCCAACGGCACTGTGCCACATAACTCGATGGCCAGAGATTCCTGTCCAAATGGCGTAGGGACAGTCGCGACCTGCGCATTTGGTATAAGACGCGACAAGCCGCACGCCGTGTGGCATGCGGCCCGTCCACGCGATGACGGCCTCAGGCGGGCTCGGGATCCTGGCGGGGAAGCGCCCGCTTGCTCTGGAGGTCCACCACGGTCGGACGCACCGACCGCTCCAACGATCCGCGCAGCTCAGCCAGCATGGCGGTGGGCTCGCTGTCGAGCATCCGGACGGCGAGCTCCTCCCGCTCGTCGACCTTCCTGCGCAGGTAGGCCTCGCGGTTGACGCGCAGGCCGTACATGAGCTCCACCCGCAGCAGGGCGAGCTCCTCCTCCAAGCTGATGCCCGCGAGCGAGGGCGCGGGGCGTCGTTTCCCGATGATGCGACGGATCATGAGGCCTCCCGAGTCAGCGTGAACGCCGTGACGATTCGACGCGCGGGGCCCCCAGGTGGTTGACGCCTTCACCTATCGCCGATCACACGTTGAAGCGGAACTCCACGACGTCGCCGTCGCGCATGACGTAGTCCTTGCCCTCGATGCGGGCCTTGCCCGCGGCCCGGGCGTTGGCGATCGAGCCCGCCTCGACCAGGTCGTCGAACGAGACCACCTCGGCCTTGATGAAGCCGCGCTGGAAGTCGGTGTGGATCACACCGGCCGCCTCGGGCGCGGTGGCGCCGCGGCGGATGGTCCAGGCCCTGGTCTCCTTGGGCCCCGCCGTCAGGTACGTCTGCAGGCCGAGCGTCTCGAAGCCGACCCTGGCCAGCTGCGACAGGCCCGACTCGTCCTGGCCGACCGACTGCAGCAGCTCCAGCGCCTCCTCGTCGTCGAGCTCCACCAGCTCGGACTCGATCTTGGCGTCGAGGAAGACCGCCTCGGCGGGGGCGACCAGCGTGGAGAGCTGCTCCCTGAGCGAGGAGTCGATCAGCTCGTCGGCGTCGAGGTTGAAGACGTACAGGAACGGCTTGGCGGTCAGCAGGTGCAGCTCGCGCAGCCCCTCGCGGTCGAGGCCGCTCTCGAAGATGGTCTTGCCGGTCTCCAGGACCTTCAGCGCTTCCTCGGCCGCCTCCAGCGCGGCCTTCTTGTCCTTGTTGTTCCGCGCCTCCTTCTGCAGGCGCGGGACGGCCTTCTCGACCGTCTGCAGGTCGGCCATGATCAACTCGGTGTTGATGGTCTCGATGTCACGCTTGGGGGAGATCTCGCCGTCGACGTGCGTCACGTCGGGGTCGCTGAAGACCCGGATGACCTGGCAGATCGCGTCGGTGTCGCGGATGTTGGCGAGGAACTGGTTGCCTCTGCCCTGCCCCTCGGAGGCACCCTTGACCAGGCCCGCGATGTCGACGAACTCCACCTTGGCGGGCAGCACACGGGACGAGCTGAAGATCTCGGCCAGCTTCGGCAGGCGGTCGTCGGGCACGCCCACGATGCCCACGTTGGGCTCGATGGTGGCGAACGGGTAGTTCGCGGCGAGCGCGTTGCCGGTCTTGGTCAGCGCGTTGAAGAGCGTGGACTTGCCGACGTTTGGCAGGCCGACGATGCCGATAGAGAGGCTCACGTCGAGCGAGTTTACCTGGAAGCCGCAGAAGGCCCCGCCCTTCAAGGCGATGGCGATAATATGTTCGAGTTGCAGAGAGTATGCGCAAGGCAGCTAACCGTTAACGAAGAAGGGCAGGTAAGACCGGGCAAGGCAACTCCGACCCCGGCACCGCCCGAAACCTGCGACGCGCGAGCGGCGTAGAGGAAGCAGTAAGAACCCTGCGGCGACGTGGGGCAGTCCTCAGCGTTCACGCCGAGGAGGGTGTCAATTGCTCACCAGGTGCAGGCAGGTCACGGGACGGAAGGCGCCGCGCGCCTCCAGGTACCGCTCGGAGTCGTCAGGGCAGTTCCTGGCGGAGGTCTCCAGGGCGGTCACCCGCGCCCAGGCCGCCCGCGACCCGCAGCGCACCTGGGAGATCGCCGATCTGTTCATCACGTGCCGCGCCGGCTCCGCCACGCACATGCCCTCGGCGAGCACCCGCCCACCCCGGCCGAGGCAGACCACGCCAGTGGCTCCCCGGGTGTCGAGGGTGTCCTTGGGGCAGCTCGCCGCGTCCTGGACGACCGCGACGGCCCGTCCGTACCAGCTGGGGGCCGAGCACGGGCGTTCGCGGCCGTCGAAGGCGACGCAGTCGCCCGGCCTGATCACGCCGCCGCCGGCGCCCGGCGCGCCCGCGTGCGGTTCGAGGAAGTCGCGCACGCAGGCCGCGCGGCCGCCGTCGAGGCGCAGGACGTCGTCGGTGTCGTCGGGGCAGGCGCCGACCCCCGGCGGGTCCGCGGTGATGGTCAGCACCTCGGCGTTGCCTCCGTTGCACTGCGTGAGGTCGTACCTGGCGTCCGACCTGCTCACGCAGGCGCCCGGCGTCCACAGCAGCGGCTGCGCCGGGGCCGTCGCGGAGTGCCGGGCGGTGGCCGTCAGCGCGACCACGACACCCACCACGGCCAGCGCCGCGGCGAGGGGAGCCAGAATTCTTGTCACCATATGGATACTCTGCGTGACGATGGGCGTAGGCACAAGCGGATTGCACAGGCGTGTCGGGAAGATCCGCACGCACGGTTGCTGCCATCATCGATGGAGTGGATGTCGTCGCGCTTCTCATCGGGCTCGCCGCCGGGCTGGCCATCGGTTTCATGCTCGCCAGGACCCGCGCGGCGGTGCGGGTCGCCGAGGCGGAAGCGCGGGCCAAGGCGTCCGCCGACAAGCTGGTGTACGTCGAGGAGCAGCTCGCCGAGCGCTTCCAGGCGCTGTCCACGCGGGCACTGGACGTCAACAACATCCGCTTCCTGGAACTGGCCGAGACCAGGCTCGCGGCCAGCCGCGCGGAGGCGGCGGGCGATCTCGACCAGCGCAGGCAGGCCGTCGAGCACCTGGTGGAGCCGCTGCGCGAGGCGCTGGCGCGGGTGGAGACGCAGCTCCGCGACACCGAGTCCGGCCAGCGCGCGGCCCGCGCCGAGCTGGCCAAGCAGATGGAGTTCGTCCGGCAGAGCAACCAGGAGCTGCGTTCGCAGACCACCGCGCTGGTGCGCGCGCTGCAACGGCCGGAGGCGCGCGGGCGGTGGGGCGAGCTCCAACTGCGCAGGGTCGCCGAGATCGCCGGGATGCAGCGGTACTGCGACTTCGACGAGCAGGTGACCGAGGGCGCGATGCGTCCCGACATGGTGGTGCGGCTGGCGGGCGGCAAGAACATCGTGGTCGACTCCAAGGTGTCGCTGGCGGCCTACCTGGAGGCGGCGGAGACGTCCGACGAGTCGCTGGCCACGGTGCGGCTCGACGCGCACGCCAGGCACGTGCGCGAGCACATCGACCGGCTGGCCGCCAAGGCGTACTGGCAGGGGTTCAACCCGTCGCCCGAGTTCGTGGTGCTGTTCATCCCCGGGGAGGCGTTCCTCGCTCCGGCGCTGGAGCGCGACCCGGGGCTGCTGGAGTACGGGATGACGCGGCGCGTCCACATCGCCACCCCCACCACGCTGATCACGATGCTGCGCACCGCGCACTACGCCTGGCAGCAGGCCGCGCTCAGCGAGAACGCGCGGGCGGTGTTCGAGCTGGGCAAGGAGCTGTACGAGCGGCTCTCCTCGCTGGGACGGAACGTCGACTCCCTCGGCAGGTCGCTGACCCGGGCGGTGGAGGCGTACAACAAGACGGTGGGGTCGCTCGAGAGCCGCGTCCTGGTCAGTGCCCGCAAACTGCACGATCTGGGCGTAGTCGACGGCGACCTCGACGCGCCCGCCATGCTGGAGGGCCTGCCCAGACCGCTCGCCTCGCCCGAACTGCTCGAAACTCCGTCTCTCATTTCTCAGGTGAACGGTAAGTTGGCCAACGGGGCGCAGTAAGGGGGGCGGGGCCAGTGACTGAGAAAGGCAGGCGTTCGGCTGTCAAGCTGACCGCTCGCGGCGCCATCGCGCTCGCCCTGGTCGCCACCCTGGCGGGCTACATCGTGGCGGCACTGGTGAACCTGCCGATCCTGATCGGCCTGGCGTTCGTGCTCGCGAGCCTGCTGGGCGTGCTGCTGGTCAACCCGCGCGAGCTGCTGTCGATGGTGGTGACCCCGCCGCTGGTGTTCTTCGCGGCCACGCTCTTCGTGGAGCTGGGCCGGGCGCTCGGCTCGGTGTCGGTCGTGCAGTCGCTCGCGCTCGGGCTCTACAGCTCGCTGTCGCGCGGCGCGCCGTGGCTGTTCGCGGGCTCGGCGATCGTACTCGCCGTGGCCTGGCGGCGCGGCCTGCGCGACAACGTCCGCGACCTGCGCGAGGAGCTGCGGGCCGGCGCGGACGTGCCACGTACGCGCCAGCTCTACGCGCCTGAGCCCGAGGGCTACTTCGAGCCCAAGGTGTACGGCACGCCGCGCGCCGACGACTAGGAGACGCCCCGGAGGTCCTTGCGCAGCTCGTGCGGCAGCGCGAACCGCATGCTCTCGTGCACCGACTCGACCTGCTCGACGTCGTCGAAACCGTGCTGCGCCAGCCGGGCGAGCACCTCGTCGACCAGCTCTTCCGGCACGGACGCGCCGCTGGTGACGCCGACCGTGGTGACCCCTTCGAGCCACTCGTCGCGGATGAACGAGGCGTTGTCGACCAGGTAGGACGCCGCCGCGCCGTGGTCCTTGGCCACCTCGACCAGGCGCTTGGAGTTGGACGAGTTCTCGGAGCCGACCACGATGACGAGCTGCGACTGCGCCGCGATCTCCTTGACCGCCACCTGGCGGTTCTGGGTGGCGTAGCAGATGTCGTCGCTCGGCGGGTCGATCAGGGTGGGGAAGCGCTCCTTGAGCTTGGCGACCGTCTCGGTGGTCTCGTCGACCGACAGCGTGGTCTGCGACAGCCAGACCAGCTTGTCGGGGTTGCGCACCTGGACGCTCTCGACCGAGTCGAGGCCGTCGACCAGCTGAATGTGCTCGGGGGCCTCACCCGAGGTGCCCTCGACCTCCTCGTGGCCCTCGTGCCCGATGAGCAGGATGTCGTAGTCCTGGCCGGCGAACCGCTTCGCCTCGTTGTGCACCTTGGTGACCAGCGGGCACGTCGCGTCGATGGTGCGCAGCCGGCGCTGTTCGGCCTCGGCGTGCACGGTGGGCGAGACGCCATGGGCGGAGAACACCACGATCGCCCCCTCGGGCACGTCCTCCGTCTCCTCGACGAAGATGGCGCCCTTGGCTTCGAGCGTACGGACCACGTGGGTGTTGTGCACGATCTGCTTGCGCACGTAGATCGGCGCACCATACTGCTCGAGAGCCTTCTCGACCGCGACGACGGCGCGGTCGACTCCGGCGCAGTAGCCGCGCGGCTTGGCTACGAGGACTCTGCGGGTAGTGGGGGTCTTGGGCTCCATACTTCTTATGCTACGTGGAGCGACCAACAAGGCCGCGCGTGCATGGTTAGCCGCGGTTTGCCAGACTGGCCGTCCAATACTGACCTCCCAGGGAGTCGTCATGTCCCTCAGCGACGTGATACGCAACATCACCAAGACCGTCACCGACAAGGACGAGTTGAAGACGAAGATCAAGGACTTTCCTCTCGTCGTCGTCCAGACCACGCTCAGCGCCGCAGGGCAGGCGCTGCTGCTCGTGGACCGGGTGAAGAACTCGATCAAGGGATTGGGCGGCAAGGAGGAGCAGGAGGAGGAGCACGACTCCCGCCCCGCCGTCGAGCAGTTGGCCACGCCGCCGGCGGAGGAGGCCAAGCCCGCCCGCAAGGAGCCGGTCATCTTCGCGCCGCGTCCCGGCAAGGGCGAGCAGAGTCCCAGCGCGGCCGAGCAGAACGGCACCTCCAAGACCAAGCCGGACCTGGTCATCTTCGCCCCGGCCAAGCCCGAGGCCGCCGAGCCTGCCGCGTCCAAGCCCGCCGCCCCTGAGGTCGCCCCTGAGCCCGTGGTCGCCCCTGAGGTCGCCGCTGAGCCCGTGGTCGCCTCCAAGCCCGCCGCCGAGGCCGCCGAGCCCGAGCCCGCCGCTGCCGCCGAGCCGGTCGGCGTCGCCGCTCCTGAGGCCGCCGCCGAGCCCACGGTCGCCCCCGAGGCCGCTCCTGCTGAGGCGGCTCCCGCACCTGCGGCCCGGCCTACCACCAAGAAGGCCGCCGCTGCGGCGGAGCCGACTGCCGAGGCGGCACCCGCCGCCGAGGCGAAGCCGAAGGCGCGTGCCGCGAAGCCGAAGGCGGCTCCGAAGGCCGCCGCCGAGGTCGTCGACGCCGCGCCCGGCAAGGCGGGCGAGCCGGCGGAGCCGCTGCCCGGTTACTCCGGCATGACCGTCGCGTCGCTGCGAGCCAGGATGCGCGGCAAGACCGCCGAGCAGATCGGCGAGCTCCTGGCGTACGAGCAGGCCACGACCGCGCGGGCCGAGGTCATCCGGATGTTCGAGAACCGCCTGGCCAAGCTCCAGGCAGCCGAATAGTCGGCCGCGCACCGTAGTCTTCCGCCATGACCTCGAAGACCTCACCCGAGTCTCCGCTGCCGATCCGCACGGTCCTGCAGATGGTGGGCGGGTGGATCGGCAAGCTCGGCACGGTCTGGGTCGAGGGTCAGATCACCGACCTGAGCGCCCGTGGCGGAACGGTGTTCCTGACGCTGCGCGACCCGGTGGCCAACGTGTCGGCCAGGGTCACCGCACCGCGCGGCGTCTACGAGGCGACCGTGCCGCGCCCGTCCGACGGCGCCAGGGTCGTGATGCACGTCAAGCCCGACTTCTGGGTCAACAAGGGCTCGTTCGCCTTCACCGCTCTGGAGATCCGTCCCATCGGCGTGGGCGAGCTGCTGGCCCGGCTGGAGCGGCTGCGCCAGTTGCTGGCCGCCGAGGGCCTGTTCAACACCGACAGGAAGCGGCGGCTGCCGTTCCTGCCCGGCACGGTGGGCCTGATCTGCGGTCGCGACTCCGCAGCCGAGCGCGACGTGCTGGAGAACGCCAGGCGGCGCTGGCCCGCGGTGCGATTCAAGGTGGAGGAGGTGGCCGTCCAGGGCCCGTACGCGGTGGGCGAGGTCAGCGAGGCGCTGGGCCGGCTCGACGCCGACTCCTCCGTAGACGTGATCGTCATCGCCAGGGGCGGCGGGTCGCTGGAGGATCTGCTGCCGTTCTCCGACGAGACGCTGGTGCGTGCGGTGGCCGCGTGCCGTACCCCGGTGGTGAGCGCGATCGGGCACGAGCAGGACAGCCCGCTGCTCGACCTGGTGGCCGACGTCCGCGCGTCCACGCCCACCGACGCCGCGAAGAAGGTCGTCCCCGATGTCGGGGAGCAGCTCTCGCTGGTGCGGCAGCTGCGCGACCGGGGGCGCAGGGTGCTGGGCGGCTGGCTCGACCGGGAGACGTCGTGGCTGACGTCCGTCCGGTCCCGTCCGTCGCTGGCCGATCCGGTGCGTGAGCTGGAGCGGCGGGCCGAGCAGGCGGAGGCGCTGCGCGACCGGGCCAGGCGCTGCCTGGCGGGCTCGCTCGACCGCGCTGAAGACTCCCTGTCGCACCTGCGTGCCCGGCTGGTGGCGCTCTCCCCGGCGGCCACGCTGGAGCGGGGGTACGCGATCGTGCAGTATCCGTCGGGCGAGGTGGTCCGGCTGGCCAAGGACGTCTCCCCCGGCACCGTCCTCACCGTCCGCCTCACCGACGACCGGCTGACGGTGCGTACGGAGGAGCCGGAAACGTCCGGATGACGGCCGGCTCGGCCAGGAGCGCCCTGGCTGACCGCCGGGTCAGCCTGAAGCCGCGTGGCCGCGGGCGGATGGTGCCGGGCGCGTGACGGCGTCTGACAGTTCGGAGAGCCCGTCCTTGATCGCCTCGACCGTCATGCCGCGCTCCTCGCGCTGGTGGCGTACCAGGTGGGCGTTGGCGGCGGCGAGCAGCGCGTCGGCCAGGTAGTGGCGGTCGGTCTCCGGGCGCGCCTGCGCCAGCAGGGCGGCCAGGTGGGTGTGATAGACGCGGTAGGGGCCGGTGAACCTGGCCTCGGGCGAGCCCTTCTCCATCAGCAGGAACAGGTCGTGCTGGTCCACGATGCGATCGACCAGCCCGCGCAGGAACGCCCTGATCCGGTCGGCGGGCGGCGCGCCGGGCCCCACGGGCGGCGGCCCGCTCAGGAAGGACGCCTGGAACCGCTGCTCCCGCTCGTCGATCAGCGCCCACACCAGGCCGGCCCTGTCGCCGAAGCGCCGGTAGACCGTGCCGACGCCGACGCAGGCCGCGCGGGCCACCTCGTCCAGGGAGAGCTGGTCGGCCCCCCGTTCGGCGATCATCCGGAACGCGACCTCGATGATCTTCTGCCTGTTGCGCGCGGCGTCGGCCCGTTCCGGCTGTGACTGCCCGAGGAGAGGGAGGAGGTGACGTCCGCACACGCGATGAGCATAGCCGTTGTAACCGGAGGAATCTCCGGTTAGGCTCCGCTTGTTAACCGGAGAGACCTCCGGTTTGACGGAGCCAAGGAAGGAGCCGAGGATGTCCGACGATTTCAACAAGCAGGTGATCGAGGAGTTCCGCGCGAACGGGGGCGTGGTCGGCGGGCCCTTCGAGGGCGCCGCTCTGGCTCTGCTCACGACCACCGGCGCCAAGAGCGGCAAGCAGACCACCTCGCCGGTGATGTACTTCCAGGACGGCGGCAACATCTACGTCGTCGCCTCCAACGGAGGCCAGGACCACCACCCCGCCTGGTACCACAACCTGCGGGCCAACCCCGCGCTCACCGTCGAGATCGGCACGGAGTCGTTCACGGCCAAGGCCGAGCTGTTCGTCGAGGGCGAGGAGCGTGACAGGCTCTTCGCGCACGTGGTCTCGATCGCACCGGGCTTCGCCGACTACCAGGCCGGCACCACCCGCAGGATCCCGATCGCGGCCCTGCACCGCACGACCGCCTGACCGCTGATCAGCCCCAGCCGCCGATCAGACGGAACCACGACCCGGACGGAGCGGCCGTACCGAGCGGCCAGACGGAGCACCCGGACGGAGCGGCCAGAACGGAGCGGCCAGAACGGGGCGGCTAGAACGGGGCGCCGTCGGCTTCGCCGTTGGTCGGCTCGGAACGGCGGGCCATCGCGGCGGCGAGCTTCACCCTGGCGCCCTGCAGCCACTCCTCGCAGATCGCGGCCAGCTTCTCGCCGCGCTCCCACAGCTCGATCGACTGCTCCAGGGTGAGGCCGCCCGTCTCCAGCCGGCGCACCACCTCGGTCAGCTCCTCGCGGGCCTGCTCGTATGAGGGTGCCTTGTCGTCTGCCACGAACACCACCCTAGAGTCAGAAACCGACAGTCACTCCCCTGGCCCGCCGAGGAGCCCCATGCCCGTCCGCGCCGCGACCGCCGCAGACCTGCACGCCACCTCCGACGGGGAGCCGCTCTACCACGCGTTCGGGTTCACCACGCACTACCCCGGCCTGAGCTGGAAGCCCGGCGCTCGCTAGCCCTTGGGACGCTGCTGCAGGGAGGCGGCGAGCTCGGCCAGTTCCGGCCAGTCGGCGGTGCCCGTGACCACGAGGGTGACGTCGGGCAGGGTGCGGACCAGCGTGCGCTGGTTCTTGTCCTCGCGGAAGCGCCGCTCCCACGGCTGGCCGTTGACCTGCTCGGTGCCCACCGCCTTGTCGGAGTTGGCCATCCGGCTGGCGAACCCGGCCGGCGGCTTCTCGTCGCTCTGCACGAACATGGCGTGCTGCCTCTTGGCGGTGGCGTACCCCAGGTAGAGGGCCTGGGCGCCGTTCTGGCCCTTGGCGATCTTGTTACTGTTGGGCACCCAGCCGGCCGGGTCCTTGGCGGGGGCCCAGACCTGGTACGGCACAGCGTGGCCGAAGTTGGCGACGGTGATGGAGTAGTCGAGCCTGGGGATGTGCTCCTCGCGGCTCTGCGGGGTGACCAGCAGGAAGAGCGCCGCCGCCGCCAGGCAGACGAACAGGGCTACCGCGTAGCCGTAGAAACCTTGGGTGAACCGTCGCACACCTGGCGAGGTTACCGGCTGGTGGCATCGCCTGCCGAAGCGGAGGGCCGGATCCGGCCGATGATGGCGAGGACGTCCTCGGCCAGGCCGCGGTCGCCCGAGAGCGTCACCTCCGAGACCGCCGCCGCGAGGGCGCCGGTGAGGACGACGACGAGCGCGCTCTCGTCCTCTTCGAAGAGGGCGGCGTTGCGCTGGGCCCACGTGCGGAGCCTGTCGCGCATGACGACCTCGAAGCCGGGCGGGCCGTCGCCCCTCAGGAAGAGTGCGGCGAGTTCGCGTTCCTCCAGGCAGCCGTCGAGGTAGGCGCGGGCGGCGCTGACGAAGACCCGCATCGGGTCGCTCTCCCCGGCGGCGCGCGCCTGGCGGGCGGCCTGCTTGGTGCGCTGCGACTGCCTGGCCTGGAACTCCTCGAACAGCGTGAGATAGAGGTCGGCCTTGCCGGAGAAGTGGTGGTAAAGGCTGCCGACGCTGGCCTCGGCCCTGGCCACGACGTCCGTCACACCCGCTTCCGCGAAGCCCTTGGAGACGAAGACGTCCCTGGCGGCGGTGAGAAGCGCGGCCCGCGTGGCGGCGCCCCGCTCGGACGTGCGCGGCAGTGTCCGCGGCGCTGTCACCGGCCCTGTCACCGGCTCTGTCACCGGCTCTGTCACCGGCTGTTCCTCTTCGCTCATTCGATCTCCTCCATGGCGCCGCCCTGCCGCGCGGGGGGCGGATTCCCCCTGTTCGGCACCCCCGTGACAGCGCGCCGGAAGGGGAGTGCGGCAAGGGAGGCACATTATCCTCCGCTGATCGGGGATAGAGGGACAACTACCATCGAGACAGTTGTCCACGAGGAGGCCTCACGCATGTCCGATCAGACGTCTGTACCCGCAGCCCTGGCCACGGGCGAGCACGCCCCTGATCGAAACCTCGCCCTTGAGCTGGTCCGCGTCACCGAGGCGGCCGCGATGGCGGCCGCGCGCTGGGTCGGCAGGGGCGACAAGAACGGGGCCGACGGCGCCGCGGTGAACGCGATGCGACAGTTGATCAACACGGTCTCCATGAACGGCGTGGTGGTCATCGGCGAGGGTGAGAAGGACCACGCGCCGATGCTCTTCAACGGCGAGCAGGTCGGCGACGGCAGCGGGCCCGACTGCGACGTGGCCGTCGACCCGATCGACGGCACCCGGCTGACCGCGCTCGGCATGCCCGACGCGGTGTCGGTGATCGCGGTGAGCGAGCGCGGCTCGATGTACGACCCGTCCGCGGTGTTCTACATGGAGAAGCTGGTGACGGGGGCCGACGCGGCCGACGTGGTGGACATCAACGCTCCGGTGTCCGCGAACATCAACGCGGTGGCCAGAGCGAAGGGGATCTCGGCGGCGGACGTCACGGTCGTCGTCCTGGACCGTCCCCGGCACGAGCGGCTGGTGAAGGAGATCAGGGAGACGGGCGCGCGGATCAAGTTCATCCCCGACGGCGACGTGGCCGGCGCGATCATGGCCGCACGCGCCGGTACCGGCATCGACCTGATGCTGGGCATCGGCGGCACGCCCGAGGGCATCGTGGCCGCGTGCGCGCTCAAGTGCCTCGGCGGCGTCATCCAGGGCAAGCTGTGGCCGCGCGACGACGCCGAGCGGCGCAAGGCGCTGGACGCCGGGCACGACCTGGACCAGGTGCTCACCACCAACGACCTGGTCAGCTCCGACGACGTGTTCTTCGCCGCCACCGGCATCACGCAGGGCGAGCTCATGCAGGGCGTCCGCTTCCGGGCGGGGGTCGCGGTGACGCACTCGCTGGTGATGCGGGGGCGTTCGGGCACGATCCGCAAGGTCGAGAGCGAGCACCAGCTCTGGAAGTTGCGCGCCTACAGCGCGATCAACTTCGACACCGCGGGTTAGGTCGACCGCGGCTCAGCGCGGGGCGACTCAGAGGGCCGGCCGGCTCGCCGTGGGGTGACTCAGCGGGGTGGTTCAGCGGCGGCGCTTGCGGCGCGGGGGCTCCTTGACCGTGACGTCGCCCGCGAAGTTCGTGGTGCGGATCTCCACCACGGGCGCGTCGGGCTCGGCCGGCTGCTTGGTGAGCCGGACGGTGTTGCCCTTCGCGACGCGGATCACCTCGAGCCCCTCCGGCACGTGGATCTCCAGCCCGCCGAAGACCAGTGTGGCGTTGATGACGATGCGCCGGTTCTGCAGGATCGCGTCGCGGAAGTCGAGCTTGGTCATGCCGAACATGGCGGTCACGTCCAGCTCCGCGGGCACCACCCAGCGCCCGCCGCGCTGCTCCTGCTTGAAGAACGCCGACACGGGCCGCCCGTCGAGATTCAGCGGTTGCTGGTCGGCGGGCAGCAGGTCGGCGGTCAGCTGGGCCAGATCGCCGAGCGTGCGCGCGGAGAAGACCACGCCGAGCCGCTCTTCCAGCTCGTCCAGGTTGAGCCGCCCGTCGGCGTGCGCGTCCTGGAGCACCTGGGCGATGCGCTCCCTGTCGGCGTCGGACGCGCGCAGCTCGTGCGGCTGCGGCCCTTCGCTCTGCTTGGGGCGGCGCGCCGAGACCCACTCCTCGGCCAGCCGCTCTCCGACCTCCTGCAACCGAGGCAACCAGGATCCCGCGCGCTCATTCACGCTTTCGACGATATCCGGCAACCGGGGAATTCGCTCCTCCCCGGAGACCTCTATCACCTGATTCGCCCGAGCAACCCGGCGATCTCTCCGGACAGTTCGTCGTCCGCCTCGGCGTGGCGGTTCAGCAGCCGGTACCACATGACCCCGAAGAACACGTCGACCGCCAGGGCGAGGTCCAGGTCGGCGGGCAGGGCCAGGAACACCGCCCGGCCGAACCCTGACCAGAGCGCGTACGCAGCGCTCGATCCGCCGCTGGAGCGGGTCTCCGGGCTCGGGTCGCGCGGCCTTCACTCAGCGTCCCCAACTGCTGGCGTAGGGGCGTGTCGAAGCACTAACCTGACGGCGCCTCACGTTTGACTCCCCCCACCAGGAGGCCACCGTGCCGACCCCGCGTGACCGTCAGGCCCGCAGCGCCACGTTCGTCGTCTACGCCGTCCAGGGCCTGTCATTCGCGACGCTCCTCACTCAGGTCGCGAACCTCCAGAACAAGCACCACCTCGACGAGGGCACGCTCACACTGCTGCTGCTGATCGTGCCGGTCTTCGCCGGGGTGGGCAGCGTGGCCGCGGGCACGTTCGCGGCGCGGCGCGGCAGCATGCTGCTGCTGCGCGTCGCCCAGCCGATCGTGGCGGTCGCCGTGGTGCTCGCCGGGCTCGCTCCGAACGTGCCGCTGCTCGTGCCCGCCCTGCTGCTGTTCGGGCTGGCGGTCGGCGCGGTAGACGCGGGCATCAACATGCAGGGCGTCGCGGTCGAACGCCGCTATGGCAGGGCGGTGCTGAACGGTTTCCACTGCCTGTGGAGCGTCTTCAGCCTGGCCGGGGCGCTCTGGGCGTCGGCGGCGTCCTCGCTCCCGCTGAGCGTGATCATGGCGGTGCCGATGGTCCTGGCCGGGGCGGGCTCGCTCTACGCCGGGCCGAAGCTGTGCACCGTCGACGAGGAGAAGGCGGAGACGGCCGTCGCGGCCACCGGCCACTTCCCGTGGAAGCCGATCATCCCGCTCTGCCTGGCGATGGGCTTCCTGTACGTGGGCGACGCCGCGGTCTCCAACTTCAGCACCGTCTACATGGAGAAGATCCTCCTGGCCAACGCCGGGGTGGTGCCGCTCGCCTACGCCGCCTACCAGGCCACCACGCTGGCCGTCAGGCTCGGCGGCGACCTCGCCGTCAGGACGTACGGACCGGCCTCGATCGTCAGGGTCGGCGGGGCGATCGCCACGCTCGGCTTCCTCGGCGTCGTGCTCGCCCCCAACCAGCCGCTGGCCATCGTGGCGTTCGGGCTGACCGGCGTCGGCCTGTCGGTGGTCGCGCCGCAGTCGTTCTCCGCGGCCGGCAGGCTCGACCCGGCGGGCACCGGAGTGGCGATCGCCCGGGTCAACCTGTTCAACTACGTCGGCTTCATCGTGGGTGCGGCCCTGGTCGGCGGCGTCGCGGACGCCACCGACATGCGGGTGGCGTTCGCCGCGCCGCTCCTGCTGGCAGGTGTGATCATCGTCCTCGCGCGAGGCTTCCAGCCGAAGCAGACGGCCGAACCGTCGGCCGCCTGAACCGGCCCGCGTGTCAGGGCGTGGCGGGGTCGCCGTCGGCCCGTCCCAGCATGGTGACGGCGGTGTCGACGGCGGCGGCCACGTCGTCGTCCGGCGGGTAGAGGAGCGCGCGGCCCACCACCAGACCGCGCACACCCGGCAGCCGCAGCGCCTTGCGCCAGGCGGCGAAGGCCAGGTCGGGCGTGTCGCCGGGATCGCCGCCGAGCAGCAGCGAGGGAAGCGTGGTGGCCTCCATGACCCGTTCCATGTCCGCCACCACGGGGATCTTCAGCCAGGTGTACGCCGAGGTCGCGCCGAGCCCCTGCGCGACGTTGATCACGCGGATCATCCCTTCGGGCGACAGGTCGTGCCCCGAAGGCTGCGACCAGAACGGCTCCACCATCGCGACCAGCCCGTTCCCCGCCAGCTCGGTGATCGCCCGGCCGCACGCCTCCAGGGTCGAGGCGGTGGCGGGGTCGCCGAGTGCGATGCGGCAGAGCATCTTGCCGCCGTCCAGCCGCATCCTGGAGATCGTGGCGGTGTCGTAGGCGGTGAAACGGTCGTCGAACGCGAAGACCGCGCCGTGCAGCCCGCCGCGGTTCATCGAGCCGATGACGATCCGGTCGTCGAGCGCGCCGAGCAGCAACAGGTCCTCGACCACGTCGGGGGTGGCGAGCAGGCCGTCCACGCCGGGACGGGCGAGCGCCACCTGGAGCCGGTCGAGCAGCTCGACCCGGCTGCCCATGGCCAGCGGCCTGGCTCCCACGCCGAGCGCGCCGCGCGCCGGATGGTCGGCTGCGATGATCATGAGCTGGCGGTCGCCGAGCAGGGGCCTGCGCCGCCGCGCCGCCGCGGCCTCCGCGACCCGCTCGGGGTTCCTCGCCCGGATCTCGCGCAGCTCGTGGTAGTCAGCCAACCCGCAGCACCCCGTCCAGGTAGGCGAGGCTCTGCCGGACGTTCTCCACCGGCTCGTCCTGCGGCCCCGACAGGACGACGTCCTGCTCCATGACGTACCAGCCCTGGTATCCGCTGCCGTCCAGGCCCCGCACGATGCCGGCGACGTCCACGTCGCCCTGGCCGAGCGGCCGGTAGACGCCCTCGCGCACGGCCTGCGTGTAGGTCAGCTCGCCGCGGGCGACCAGCTGGGCGAGCGGCGCGTCGACGTCCTTCAGGTGGACGTGCGCGATCCTGCCCGGGTCGGACCTGACCAGCTCGGCCGGGTCGGTGCCGCCGATCAGCAGGTGGCCGGTGTCGAGGCAGAGCGGGATCGAGCTGCCGCCGAGCACCCGCGCGACCTCCTCGCGAGTCTCGACCATGGTGCCGACGTGCGGGTGCAGGCAGGCCCTCGGGCCGAGTTCGGCGTGGACGCGGTCCAGGTTGCCGAGCAGCGTCGCCCAGCCCTCGGCGTCCAGCACCGGACGGGCGTCGTAGCCGTCGCGTCCGGTGGCCGCGGCCAGCACCAGCCTGCCGGGATAGGCGGCGCGCAGCGCGGGCAGCGGATCGTGGCCGGGCTCGTGCAGAACCACGGGGACGAAGGCGCCCACGTCCCGCATGCCGTGACGCTCGATGAGCGCGGGCGTCAGGAACCCGTCGGGGCCCAGCTCGGTCGCGGTGAGGCCGAGCGCGCGCATCTCGGAGAGCACCCGCTCGGGTTCGAGCTGGTGGCCCCAGCCGGGCACCTCGCACACGCCCCAGGAGATGGGGGCTCCCGCGAGCTTCATCGCCTCACCTCCGCGACCTCGACGAGACGTCCTTCGCGGCGCGACAGTTCGGCGGCCTCGGCGACGTAGAGGGCGGCCAGGGCGTCCTCGATGGAGCAGGGGCTCTCGTCGGCGCGCAGGAAGGAGTCGATCTCGGCGACGTAGGCGTCGGCGAACCGGGTGACGAAGTCGGGCCAGGGCTCGCCGGTCGGCCGAAGGCCCTCGGTGGCGTGCAGCGGGGCGCGCGGGCCCAGGCCCACCGCCCAGGTGCCCTTGGTGCCGGCCAGCTCCATCCGCACGTCGTAGCCCGCGCCGTTGTAGCGGGAGCCCTGGAGCGTGGCGAGGGTGCCGTCGTCGAGCGTCAGCAGCGCGGCGCTGGTGTCGACGTCGCCTGCCTGCCGGAAGAAGTCGGCGCCCCGGTTGGCGCCCGTCGCGTAGACCGAGACCACCTCGCGGCCCGTCACCCAGCGCAGGATGTCGAAGTCGTGGATGTGGCAGTCGCGGTAGATGCCGCCGGACATCGGGATGTACTCGGCGGGCGGTGGCGCGGGGTCGGCGGTGAGCAGGTGGACGCGGTGCAGCTCCCCCAGTTCGCCGCCGCCCAGGGCGACGGCCGCCTGTACGTAGCCCGCGTCGAACCTGCGCTGGAACCCGATCTGCACGAAGTTCCCCGCGCCGGCCTCCAGCACCTCGATGGTCTCGCGGACGCTGCCCGCCACGGGCTTCTCGCAGAACACCTTGACGCCCAGCTTGCAGGCTTTGGTCAGGAGCTCGGCGTGCGTGCTGGTCGGGGTGGCGATGATCACGGCGTCCGCGTCGAAGGGGTCACCGGGCCGGCCGTGCGGCGAGGTGCGCACGGGGTCGGACACGATCAGCTCGTCCACCAGCGGATGTGCGGCCAGGGTGGCGGCGTGAAACGCCCCGATCCTGCCCAAGCCCAGCAGTCCCACGCGCATGGCGCCTCCAAACGGGGGGTGGGGTCTCTTTCTGAGTGACGCGTTTGGCTTCAGTCAATATTTTGTCCTGACATTCTGACCTTTATGCCTCGGACGGCCTCCGTCTTTCGGCAGAAGGCTTCCGGCAGAAGGAAGGACCGCGGGAGGAGAGATCGCGAGAGGAGGGGCCGTGAGGGAGGAGCCCGCGGGAGTGCGCGGGGCGGCCATCCTGGTCTTCAAGGCTCGGATCGCCTCTGTCGTCCGGTGGGCGGGGAGGCGGGCGAAGCCGACCACGACGGCCGGGGGGCCAGGGGTGAAGCGCATCGGGCCGAGCGGCTCCGCGGCCAGGCCGAGCGCCTGGGCGTGCGCCACCACCTGGCCCTCGTCCCAGCCCTCCGGCAGGTCCAGGTAGGCGTGCAGGCCCGCCTCGATGCCGCGGACCCGCACCTCGGGCAGGTGCTCGGCCAGCGCCCTGACCAGGGAGTCCCGGCGATGGCGGTACTCCCTGCGCATGCGGCGCAGGTGCCGGTCGTAGGCGCCGGTACGCAGGAAGCGGGCGAGCGCGTACTGCTCGATGACCGGCGAGCCGAGGTCCAGTTCGCTCCTCGCATGGCGGATGGCGTCCGCGAGGTCGGCGGGGGCGGCCACCCAGCCCAGCCTGAGCCCGGGGGCGAGCGCCTTGCTCACGCTGCCGGAGAGCACCACCCTGTCGGGTGCGAGGCCCTGCAGGCAGCCGACGGGGTCACGGTCGAAGCGGAACTCGGCGTCGTAGTCGTCCTCCAGGATCGTGGCCCGGCCGGCCGCGGCCCACTCCATCAGGGCGGCGCGCCGGGCCGGCGACAGGACCACGCCGGTCGGGTACTGGTGCGCCGGGGTGACGAGCACCGCGTCGGCGCGGCCGAGCGCGGCCACGTCCAGGCCCTCGTCGTCGACGGGCACCGGCGCCAGCTCGGCGCCGGATCTGCGCAGCAGCGGCACCTGGCGGTGGCTGGTCGGGTCCTCGACGGCCAGTCGCAGCGGCCCCCGCTGCGCGAGGACGTGCAGCACCAGGCTCAGCCCCTGCGCCACCCCTCCGACGATCACCAGGTTCTCCGCCCGGACGTCCGCGGCCCTGACCCGCCGCAGGTACCCGGCCAGTTCCTCGCGCAGCTCCGCGACGCCTCCAGGGTCGCCGTAGTCGAACGCGTCCGACGGCATCGTGGCCAGGACGTGGCGCACCGCGGCCAGCCACCGCTCTCTCGGGAATCCCCCGAGGTCGGGCGAGGTGGGCCGGTGACCGTAGTAGGGCGCGCACGCCGTCGCGGGCGCTTCGGCGAGGGGCTCGGGGGCGGGGACGTCGCGGGCGGCGGCCGGCGCCACGTGGGTGCCGTGGCCGACGCGGGAGATCAGGAAGCCCTCCGCCACGAGCTGCTCGTACGCCTCGACCACCACTCCCCTGGACACCTGGAGGTCGGCGGCGAGCTCGCGGCTGGCGGGCAGGCGGGTGCCGGATTCGAGGCGCCCCAGGCGGATCGCCGCGCGCAGTTCGGACGCGATCTGCCCAGCGATCCCCCCTCGATCCCGGTCTATCGGCACATGGAGGTCGCCCACATTGGCCCCCCTTAATATCGCGCTATTGGACCCTTTATGGGAACCATTGTCTCCCTAGCATCCTTGCCATGAGAAACGCAGTCGCCGACGCAGCCACGCCCCCCAGGCTCGCCGCGGTCAACGGGAACGGAGTCGCCGGCGCGGCGACCGCCATGTTCGTCGTCGGGACGCTGGCGGGCGTGTCGGGCCTGATCAAGGACTACCCGCTGTACGGCGGGCAACTGGTGCGCTACCTGGTGGCCTCGGCCATCCTGCTCGCCGTCACCCGGGCGCTCGGCCTGCGCTTCGTCCGGCTGACCTGGCGCGAAGGCCTGCTGCTCGGTGGGCTGGCGCTGCTCGGCCTGGCCCTGTTCAACGTCTGCGTGGTCGAGTCGGCCCGCGCCTCCGGCCCCGCCCTGGTCGGGACCGTGCTCGGCACCGTCCCGCTGGGCCTGGCGCTGCTCGAGGGGCGGCCCGCGCCACGGCTGCTGGCCGGGGCGGCCGTGGTGGTGGCGGGCGCGACGCTGGCCACCGGCCTCGGCAGCGGCAACCTGACCGGCCTGCTGTGGGCGCTCGGCGCCTGGATCGGGGAGATCAGCTTCTCCATGCTGGCCATCCCGCTGCTGCCGAAGCTGGGCGCGATCCGGGTGTCGGCGTACTCGACGGCGCTGGCCGTGCCGATGCTGGCGGCCATCGGGCTGGCGCAGGAGGGCCCGGGCATGTTCAGGGTGCCGACGGCCGCCGAGTCGCTCGGCTTCGGCTACCTGGCGGTCGTGGTCACGGTGGTGGCCTTCTTCCTCTGGTACTCCTCGCTGCCCAGGCTCGGCCCCGGGCGCGCGGGCCTGTTCGCCGGGCTCATCCCGGTGGGGGCGATCGTCACCGGCCTGGTGCTCGGCGTCGCCACGCCGTCCGCGTACGACCTGCTGGGCGCGGCCCTGGTGATCGCGGGCATCCTGGTCGGCCTGAGCGCGTCCCGTGCCCGCAGGCCACTCGGAGGCGGGAGGGGGCGGCGGGACGCGTAACCTCTAGGAGACCGAAAGGATGGACATGGGCGAGTTCGACTACAGCGACCTTCTTCCACTGGGAGCCGACGACACGGAGTATCGGCTGATCACGACGGAGGGGGTGCGGCGGGTCGAAGCAGCGGGGAGGACGTTCCTCGAGGTCGAGCCCGAGGCGTTGCGGCTGCTCACCGAGACGGCGATCCACGACATCTCCCACTTCCTGCGCTCCTCGCACCTCGCCCAGCTGCGCAAGATCGTCGATGACCCCGAGTCCAGCGGCAACGACCGTTTCGTCGCCCTCGACCTGCTCAAGAACGCCTCGATCTCGGCCGGCGGCGTGCTGCCCATGTGCCAGGACACCGGCACCGCGATCGTCATGGGCAAGCGCGGCCGGCACGTCCTGACCGACGGCCGCGACGCCGAGCACGTCTCGCGCGGCGTCTACGACGCCTACACCAGGCTGAACCTGCGCTACTCCCAGATGGCCCCGCTGACCATGTGGGAGGAGAAGAACACGGGCTCCAACCTGCCCGCCCAGATCGAGCTCTACGCCGAGGACCCGCACGGCCACCCCGACGAGTACAAGCTGCTGTTCATGGCCAAGGGCGGCGGTTCGGCCAACAAGTCGTTCCTGTACCAGGAGACCAAGGCCGTGCTGAACGAGAAGCGGATGCTGGCCTTCCTGGAGGAGAAGATCCGCTCGCTCGGCACCGCCGCCTGCCCGCCGTACCACCTGGCGGTCGTCGTGGGCGGCACGTCCGCCGAGTACGCGCTGAAGACGGCCAAGTACGCCAGCGCCCGCTACCTCGACTCGATCCCCACGTCCGGCTCGGCGTCCGCGCACGGGTTCCGCGACCTGGAGATGGAGGCCAAGGTGTTCGAGCTGACGCAGAAGCTCGGCATCGGGGCGCAGTTCGGGGGCAAGTACTTCTGCCACGACGTGCGGGTCATCCGGCTGCCCCGGCACGGCGCGTCCTGCCCGGTGGCGATCGCCGTGTCGTGCTCGGCCGACCGTCAGGCGCTGGCCAAGATCACGCCGGAGGGCATCTTCCTGGAGAAGCTGGAGACGGACCCGGCGCGTTTCCTCCCGGAGACGACCGACGCCCACCTGTCGGATGACGTCATCCAGGTGGACCTCAACCGTCCCATGCCGGAGATCCTCGCCCAGTTGACGAAATATCCGGTCAAGACGCGGCTCTCCCTGAGCGGCCCGCTGGTCGTCGCCCGCGACATCGCGCACGCGAAGATCGCCGAGCTGCTCGACAACGGCGGCGAGATGCCTCAGTACCTGAAGGACCACCCGGTCTACTACGCGGGCCCCGCCAAGACGCCCGAGGGCTACGCGTCGGGCTCCTTCGGCCCCACCACGGCGGGCCGCATGGACTCCTACGTCGAACGCTTCCAGGCGGCGGGCGGCTCGATGGTCATGCTCGCCAAGGGCAACCGGTCGAAGCAGGTGACGCAGGCGTGCCAGCAGTACGGCGGCTTCTACCTGGGGAGCATCGGCGGCCCCGGCGCGCGGCTGGCGCAGGACTGCATCAAGAAGGTGGAGTTGCTGGAGTACCCGGAACTCGGCATGGAGGCGGTGTGGAAGATCGAGGTCGAGGACTTCCCCGCGTTCATCGTCGTCGACGACAAGGGCGACGACTTCTTCACCGACCGCACGGGCCCGGTGCTCTCTGTCGGCCGTAGGTAGACGGGCTCCCGGAGGGTGCCGGGTGGGCGATCACGTCGCCCGGCACCGGCCGGTACCCGTCGGCCGGCGACGGCCTCGTGCTCAGGCGGCCACCGGCGCCCGGTGCGGCGCGACGACGGAGCCGTCGGGCAGCAGCAGGCCGGTGTCCTCGAACAGCACGATGCCGTTGCAGAGGAGGCTCCACCCCTGGTCGGGGTGGGACGAGATCACGTGCGACGCCTCACGGTCGGCGGAGTAGGCGGTCGGACAGGTGGGGGTGTGACTACACATCGCGCACCTCGCAGATGACGCTGGATTCCTAGAAGGGCAGCTTTCGCCCTGACGGCGTGCGGAGATCCAGAGTGGCCCCTGTCGGCTTCTGCGGCCGGCGGCGAACCTGTGTCTGGCGCATCTCATCACGTCCCTCAACGAAGTCTCGGCGGTCTTCGGTTCCTGTGACGCTTGTCCCCATTCTGACGCCCGCTACTGACGCTTTGGCGGCTTCCCTGGGGGGCGGTTGATTTTCCTTACTCACCACCTTGCCTCCGCAGCCTTACCAGGTCCTTACAACTTGCTGACGAAATCCACGGATCCGTTTGTCAGCGACCTTGCCGCGCACCGCGTATCCGCCCCGACCTGCGGTTCGGCGATCTTCCCTGCCCCCTGAACGGCGTCCGCGCGGGCGGCCGTCGCCACCCGCGCGGACCCGGGACCTTACTGACAACCCCAGACTGCCCTGTCGTGGACCTAGGTCGCAAGGCTGATGCAGTTGCGAACTTGTTGCAATAGTGTCGAGGTCGCAGAGATCGACGAGGAGGACACCATGGGGAAGTACACCCTTCCTGACATGCCCTACGACTACGCCGCCCTTGAGCCCGCCATCACCGGCGAGATCCTGGAGCTGCACCACGCCAAGCACCACGCCGCCTACGTCAAGGGCGCCAACGACACCCTGGACCGGCTCGCCGAGGCCCGCGACGGAGGCGACTTCGGCAACCTCGTGGGGCTGGAGAAGACGTTCGCGTTCAACCTGTCGGGCCACGTGCTGCACTCGATCTTCTGGGAGAACCTCTCACCCGACGGCGGCGACCGGCCCGACGGAGCGCTGAGGGACGCCATCGACGAGCACTTCGGCACGTTCGAGGCGTTCCAGCGGCAGCTCACCACGGCCACGGCGTCGGTGCAGGGCTCCGGCTGGGGCGTGCTGGCCTGGGAGCCGCTGAGCCGCAGGCTCGTCGTCGAGCAGGTCTACGACCACCACGGCAACATCGGCATGAACACCACTCCCCTGCTCGTATTCGACGCCTGGGAGCACGCCTACTACTTGCAGTACCGTAACGTGCGCCCGGACTATGTCGAGAAGCTGTGGGGCTTGGTCAACTGGACCGATGTGGCCAGGCGCTTTGCTGACGTGACGAGTCAGACGGGTTGACTTAAGTTCGCAACATTTTATCGGCCCCGCCTCTACTGGTCGGTTTACACAAATAGGTAAGCTGCCAGGCATGCGTGCGCCTTCCGGTTACCTACTCGCCGCGCGCTACCGGCTTTTGGAACCGGTTGGACGCGGCGGCATGGGCACCGTTTGGCGGGCGCACGACGAGCTGCTCGACCGCGACGTCGCGGTCAAGGAGGTACGGCTGCCCGCCGTCCTCGACGAGGAGCTGCGCGCCGAGCTGTGCCACCGGACCGAGCGCGAGGGCCGGGCCACCGCGATGGTCGCGCACCCCTCGGTCATCACGGTGTTCGACGTGGTCACCGAGGACGACCGGCCGTGGATCGTGATGGAGCTGCTCCAGGCCAGGTCCCTGGAGCAGCTCATCCAGGAGGGCGGCCCGCTGCACCCACGCAAGGCCGCCGAGATCGGGCGGCAGATCCTCGGGGCGCTGCGCGCCGTCCACGCCAAGGGGATCCTGCACCGCGACGTGAAGCCCAGCAACGTGCTGGTGACAGAGGACCGCGCGGTGCTCACCGACTTCGGGCTGGCCGCGCTGGAGGGCGACGTCTCGATCACGCAGGCGGGCATCGTGCTCGGCTCGGCCGGGTACATCGCGCCCGAGCGGGTCCTCGGCGCGAAGGCCAGCCCCGCGGCCGACCTGTGGTCGTTGGGCGCGACCCTCTACACCGCCGTGGAGGGGCGGGGCCTGCACGGGCGGCGCACGGCGGCCGCCGCGCTGGCCGCCCTGACGAGCGGCGAGCCGATCCCGATGACCAAGGCGGGCCCGCTCGCGCCGGTGCTCGACGCGCTGCTGCGCATCGACCCGCAGACACGGCTCGACTCCGTCCGCGCCTCGCTGCTGCTCGCGCGGGTGGCGGCGGGTGGTTCCGCCGAGGAGCCGCTGACGCCGCGCAAGCCTGGGCGGACGGCACCGGCGATCACGACGCCGTCGTTCGCCCGCAGGCCGTCGCACCGGGGCCTGCACCGGGCCGAGAGCACCACGGCGACGATGGCGGTGCCCCCGCCCCGGCAGGAACGCAGGCCGGGCGAGGGCGTCCACAGGAAGCGGGTCGAACCCAGGCCAACCCCGTCCACTTACGCCCGTTTCAAGGCGACGGTGATAAAGTTGTGCCTTCCGCGAAGGTTCTGGCCCAAGGACCTTCGCAAGCGAGGGTAAAGCACTTCCCAACCGAGAATCGATATCGTCGTCTCATGCCGGAACAGCAGAAACGCCTGCTCGCGGATCGCTACGAGCTGATCGCACCGCTCGGTCGGGGGACCATGGGCACCGTGTGGCGCGCCCGCGACCGCGCCCTGGGGCGCGAGGTAGCGGTCAAGGAAATCCGCCAGGACCCTGGCCTGACCGAAGAGCAGCGCGGCGAACTGCGGGAACGCATGGTCCGCGAGGGGCGCCTCGCCGCACGGATCAGCCATCCGGCCGTCGCCGCCATTCACGACGTGATCATCCAGAACAACAGCCCGTGGATCATCATGGAGCTGGTCGAGGCCCGCTCGCTGGAGCAGGTCATCGACGAGGAGGGGCCGCTGCCGCCCCGGCTGGTCGCGGAGATCGGCGTGGACCTGCTCGGCGCGTTGCGCGCGGCGCACGCGGCGGGCATCACGCACCGCGACGTGAAGCCGGGCAACGTGCTGATCACCGAGAGCGGGCGTGTGGTGCTGACCGACTTCGGCATCGCCAAGGCCGAGGGCGACTCCAGGCTCACCAAGACCGGCATGGTCATCGGGTCCCCCGGGTACACGGCGCCCGAGCGGGCCAGGGGCGAGTACACCGGGCCCGAGTCCGACGTCTGGTCGCTGGGCGCGACGCTGTACTTCGCCGTCGAGGGGCGTCCCGCGTACGAGCGGGCCACGATCGCCGAGACGCTGGCGGCGCTGCTGAGCGAGAACGCCGACCCGCCCACCCAGGCCGGCCAGCTGCGGCCGGTCCTGACCGGGCTGCTGAACAAGGACTACCGGCAACGGCTGGGCGCCGCCCAGGCCGAGACCATGCTGCGGATGGTCGCCGACACGCCCACGAGCGAGATGCCGGTGATCAACGTCGAGGCATCCAACAAGCAGGAGCCACCCGTGCCCAACGCGAAGGACGCGGCGCCCGGCGTCCCGTCCTCCCCCGTCTCCAAGGGCGGTCCCGCCGCCACCGGCCCGATGAGGGGCGCGCCGGGCTCCCGGCCACCCGCGGCAGGACCTCAGGGTGGCGTGCCCCGCGCCGGGGCGTTCGGCTCGGCCCCGTCGAGCGGGGTTCCCGCCGGGGCGTTCGGCCCTGCCCAGGGGGGCGTGTCCCCCGCCGGGGCGTTCGACCCTGGAGCCGCTCCCCAGCCGTATGACCCCGAGCAGACGATCACCGTGGCGCGTCCCAAAACGCCCATCCCGAAGGGGATGGCGCAGCGCGGCGCGCCGCCCCAGCCGGCGCCCCCGCAGGCAAGGCCGCCCCAGCCGCCGCCTCAGCAGCGGACGGGCGACGAGGGGGCCGTCACCACCAGGCGTGTGCCGCTGCCGCAGAACGGGTCGCCGGGCCAGCAGGTCTACCCGCTGCCCGCGCCGCCGATGTCGCCTCCCATGCCGCAGCCGATGATGCCCGACCTGCCCGTCCCGAAGGGCCTGGGAACCGACCTGTTCGCCATCGCCGGGCAGCCGGAGCAGCGTGACGGCGGCAACCGCAACGGCATGCTCGTGCTCATGGGCGTGGCGGCGGGCGCGGCCGTGGTGATCGCCATCCTGATCGTGGCGATCATTTCCGGCTGATCCACAAGGTGTGGGCCAGACTGGGAGGCATGAGCGAGTTCAGAATCGAGCATGACTCGATGGGCGAGGTCCGCGTCCCTGCCGGGGCCAGGTGGCGTGCTCAGACCCAGCGGGCCGTGGAGAACTTCCCGATCTCAGGACGGCCGCTGGAACCGTCGCACATCGCCGCGCTCGGGCTGATCAAGGCGGTAGCCGCGGAGGTCAACGCGGAGCTCGGCGTGATCGACAAGGACATGGCCGAGGCGATCGCGCAGGCCGCCGCGGACGTCGCCGACAACGAGCACGACGCGGACTTCCCGATCGACGTCTTCCAGACCGGCTCGGGCACCTCGTCGAACATGAACGCCAACGAGGTGATCGCGACACTGGCCCAGGAGCGGCTGGGCCGTCCCGTGCACCCGAACGACCACGTGAACGCGTCACAGTCGTCCAACGACGTCTTCCCGACCTCGATTCACGTGGCCGCGGCGACGGAGGTGGCCTACCACCTGCTGCCCTCTCTGGAACACCTGGCGGCGACGCTGCGGGCCAAGGCGATCCAGTTCGACGGGGTGGTGAAGTCCGGGCGGACCCACCTGATGGACGCCACCCCGGTGACGCTCGGCCAGGAGTTCGGCGGGTACGCCTCGCAGGTGGAGCACGGCGCGGTACGCGTGAAGTCGGCGCTGGGGCACGTGCTTGAGCTGCCGCTGGGCGGCACCGCGGTGGGCACCGGCATCAACACGCCGCCCGGGTTCGCGGAGAAGGCGATCGCGAAGCTGCGGGAGGCGACCGGCATCTCCTTCCGCGAGGCGCTGGACCACTTCGAGGCGCAGGGCGCCCAGGACTCCATCGTCGAGCTGTCGGGCCAGCTCAAGGTGGTGGCCGTCTCGCTCAACAAGATCGCCAACGACCTCCGCTGGATGGGCTCGGGCCCCCGCGCGGGGCTCGGCGAGATCAACCTGCCCGATCTGCAGCCCGGCTCGTCCATCATGCCCGGCAAGGTCAACCCGGTGATCCCCGAGGCCACGGCGATGGTGGCGGCGCAGGTCATCGGCAACGACGCGGCCATCACGTTCGCGGGGGCCTCGGGCAGCTTCGAGTTGAACGTGCAGCTCCCGGTGATCGCGCGCAACATCCTGGAGTCGATCCGGCTGCTGGCGAACGTCTCACGGCTGCTCGCGGACCGGTGCGTGTCGGGCATCACGGCGAACGTGGAGCGGCTGCGGGAGTACGCCGAGTCGTCGCCGTCGATCGTCACGCCGCTGAACAGGTACCTCGGCTACGAGGAGGCGGCCGAGGTGGCGAAGCAGGCGCTGAAGGAGCGCAGGACGATCCGCGAGGTGGTCGTCGAGCGCGGGCACGTGGCCTCGGGCAAGGTCACGGAAGCCCAGCTCGACGACCTCCTCGACGTGATGTCGATGACGCGGCCCCGGCAGTCGCGGGACTAGGCGGCGCGCTGGGTGGCGAGGCTCCAGCGGTCCAGGAGGGCGGCCGCGGCTCCGGAGTCGACGGCGTCGGCGGCGCGCTTGCGGGCGTCCGCCAGGGCGGCGGTGAGCTCGGCCGGGGGCGGGGCGCCGTCAGCGGACACCAGGGCGGCCGCCGCGTTCAGCAGGACGATCTCGCGCACCGGGCCCGGCCTGCCCGCCAGCATGGCGCGGGCCACCTCGGCGTTGTGCCGGGCGTCGCCGCCCCTGAGAGCCTCGACGGTGGCCGGGGGAATGGACAGGTCGGCCGGGTCGAACCGAGTCCGGGTGGCCCTTCCCCGGCGCACCACCCAGACCGTCGAGGGGCCCGTGGTGGTCAGTTCGTCCAGGCCGTCGTCGCCGTGGAAGACCAGGGACGAGCCGCCGCGTTCGGCGAGGACGCCGGCGATCACCTCGGCCATGCGCGGGTGGAAGGTGCCCACCGCCTGCGCCGCCGGTAGCGCGGGGTTGGTGAGCGGCCCGAGGAAGTTGAAGACCGTGGGGACCCCGAGTTCGCGGCGCGGCCTCGACGTCCGTTTGAACGCTGGGTGGAAGGTGGGGGCGAACAGGAACGTGATCCCCGCCTCCTCGGCCACCCGCGCCACGCCCGCCGCGGACAGGTCGATCCGGACGCCGAGCTCCTCCAGGACGTCCGCCGCGCCCGCCGACGAGGACGCCGACCTTCCACCGTGCTTGACCACCTTGGCCCCGGCCGCCGCCGCGACGATGGCCGCCATGGTCGAGACGTTGACCGTGTTCGCGCGGTCGCCGCCCGTGCCGACGAGGTCCACTGGGTCGCCGGGGATCCGGATCGCCGCCGACCGGGCGAGCATGCCGTCGGCGAGCCCGGCCACCTCCGCCACGGTCTCGCCCTTGGCCCGCAGGGCGACGGCGAAGGCGGCGATCTGGGCGTCGCTCGCCGCGCCGGACATGATCTCCCCCATGGCCCAGGAGGCCTGGTGGGAGGTGAGCGATGCGCCGTCGAGGAGCGTGCTGAGCAGTGCTGGCCAGGTTGTCACGTGGCGCCCTTTCGTCTGAGGTGCTCGACTTTGTCTGAGATGCCCGACGGGACGCCCGGAAATGCCAACGGCCGCCTCGTCGAGGCGGCCGGGATGCGCGTGCGCCGGTGAGACCGCCTAGGAGGCGGGCCACCACGAGTACGCGAACGCGTTCATGGGCCAACCGTAGCAGGCGCCTGAGCAGACCGACCCCGGGTGGGCCATCCGGCGAAGACCACATAGGACGGCGAAGATCTATGTCGCCCACACCCATGCGTCCATGCCTCGCGACCGCCTAGGGTCGGAGCATGGCGAAGGAGCTGACTGGGCGGACTGCGCTGGTGACGGGGGCCGGGGGCGGGATCGGGGCCGCGTGCGCGAGACGGCTGGCCGCCGACGGGGCGAAGGTGCTGGTAGTGGACCGGAGGGCGGAGCCGGCCGAGAAGGTGGCCGCCGAGATCGGCGGGCTGCCCGTGGTGGCCGATCTGGGCGAGCCGGGCTTCCTGGAGCGGCTGCCTGACGGGCCGGTGGACATCGTGGTGAACAACGCCGGGTTCCAGCACGTGGCGCCGGTCGAGGAGTTCCCGCCCGAGGTGTTCTCCGCCATGCTCAGGGTCATGGTCGAGGCGCCGTTCCTGATCGCCCGGCACGTCCTGCCGGGGATGTACGGCAGAGGCTGGGGCCGGATCGTCAACATCTCGTCGGTGCACGGGCTGCGGGCTTCGCCGTACAAGTCGGCCTACACGACGGCCAAGCACGCGCTGGAGGGCCTGTCCAAGGTGCTGGCGCTCGAAGGGGCGGCGCACGGCGTGACGTCCACCTGCGTGTGCCCCGCCTACGTCCGGACCGAGCTGGTGGAGGGGCAGATCGCCGACCAGGCCAAGGTGCACGGCATCCCGCCCGAGCAGGTGGTCGAGGACATCATGCTGGAACCCGCGGCCGTCAAGCGGCTGATCGAGCCGGAGGAGGTGGCCGAGCTGGTCGCCTATCTGTGCGGGCCGAGCGGGTCGTTCATCACCGGCGTGTCGCTGCCCGTAGACGGCGGCTGGACGGCGCGCTAGTGGTGCGAGGGAGCGCAGCGACCAGAGCGACGGGGGAAGGCGGCGGCATCCGGCGACCGAGCCCGCCTCACGGAGTGAGGCCATGAGCAGGCGCTTCCTGGAACTGCTCGCCCGGGAGGCCTCGGCGGTGGAGTTCGAGGGGCCGATCATCCAGGCCAGGGCCGAGGGCGCCGACCCCGCGACGATCGAGGAGCTGGAGAAGGCCAAGGTCGAGGCGCTGCAGGTGCGGGCGCTGCTGAAACGCAGGGCCAGGCGCGAGGCCGAGCTGTCGGCGCTGTACGACACGGCCGGCGACCTGTCGGCGCTGCGCGACCTCGACGCGGTGCTGGAGGCGATCGTGCACCGCGCCAGGCAGCTGCTGGCGACCGACACCGCCTACCTCACCCTGCACGACCCCGCCAGGGGCGACACCTACATGCAGGTCACCGACGGCTCGATCTCGGCCAAGTTCCGGACGCTGAGGCTGGCCATGGGGGCGGGGCTGGGCGGGCTGGTGGCGCAGACGGCGACACCGTACTCGACGGCCGACTACTTCGCCGACGCCCGCTTCCGGCACAAGAGCCACATCGACGAGGCCGTCGAGGAGGAGGGCCTGGTCGCGATCCTGGGCGTGCCGCTGCGGCTGGGCCAGCGGGTGATCGGCGTGCTGTTCGCGGCGAACCGCAGCGCCAGGCCGTTCCACCAGGAGGAGGTGTCGCTGCTGGCCAGCCTGGCGGCGCACGCGTCGGTCGCGATCGACAACGCCAGGCTGCTCCAGGAGACGAGGAACGCGCTGGAGGAGCTGTCGGCCGCGCACCGCACCGCCAGGGAGCACGGCGACGCCGTCGAACGGGCCGCGCTCGCCCACGACAGGATGACCTCGCTGGTGCTGCGCGGCGGCGGCATCGAGGACGTGGCCGCCGTGGTGACCGACGTGCTCGGCGGCTCGCTGGCCGTCCTCGACGACCTGGGCAGGCCGATCAACGGGCCGCTCGGCGGCAGCGTGGGCGAGCTGGACGCGGGCGTGTTCGAGGCCGCCCAGGCGTCGCGGGCGCTCGGCCGCACCGTACGCAGGGCGGACCTGCTGATCGCGTCCGTGGACGTCGGCGGGGAGCCGCTGTGCACGCTGATCCTGCGCAGCGACGACGCCGACGAGCGCATCCTGGAGCGCGCCGCGCTGGTGTGCGCGCTGCTGCTGCTGTTCCGCAGGAGCGTCGCGGAGGCGGAGGGCCGGGTGCGCGGCGAGCTGCTCGACGACCTGATCTCCCGGCCCGGCTCGCCGGGGCTGGCCGACCGGGCGCGCAGGCTGGGCGTCGACCTGTCCGCGCCGCACATCGTGGTGGTGGTCAGGCACGACGGGCAGCGCGAGCGCGCCGCTTTCTGGGCCTCCTCCCAGGCCGCGCTCCGCCACGGGCTCGCCGCCGCCAGGGCCGGCGAGGTGGTTCTGCTGCTGCCGGGGCAGGACGCGGGCGCCGCGGCTCGCCGCGTGGCCGCCGACCTGACCGCGTCCCTGCACAGCCCCGCCACGGCGGGCGCGTCGAGGGCGTCGGGGAACGGCACCGCAGGGGTCGGGACCGCCTACCTGGAGGCTCGGCGCTGCGCCGAGGCGCTCAACGCGCTGGGCCGCGTGGGAGACGGCGCGAGCGCGTCCGAGCTGGGCTTCGTCGGCCTGCTGATCGGCGACGGACGGGACGTGACGGGCTTCGTCACCTCGGTGCTCGGCCCGGTGATCGACTACGACGCGCGCAGGGGCACGGCGCTGGCCGGCACCCTCGCGGCCTACTTCGGCTCGGGCGCTTCGCCCTCGCGGACCGCCGAGGCCATGCACATCCACGTCAACACCGTCACCCAGCGCCTCGACCGCGTCGGCAAGCTGCTCGGCGACGGCTGGCAGGAGCCGGAGCGGGCCCTGGAGATCCAGCTCGCCCTCCGGCTGCACCGGCTCGGCCACACATCCACCTGACAGACTGTGGGCTCCGGCCCCATATGAGTGACGCCGGTCACTCCCTAGCGTGACCGGCATGGCCACTTCCATCAAGAAGATCGTCGCCGCGAGCCTGATCGGCACCACCATCGAGTGGTACGACTTCTTCCTGTACGGCTCGGCAGCCGCCCTGGTGTTCAACAAGCTCTTCTTCCCCGACGCCGACCCGCTCACCGGGACGCTGCTGGCGTTCCTCACCTACGCCGTCGGATTCATCGCCCGCCCGCTCGGCGGCCTGGTCTTCGGCCACTTCGGCGACCGGCTCGGCCGCAAGACACTGCTGGTCGTCAGCCTGCTGACGATGGGCGCGGCCACCTTCCTCATCGGCTGCCTGCCCACCTACGCGGGCGTCGGCGCGGCGGCCCCGCTGCTGCTGACCACGCTCCGGCTGGTGCAGGGCTTCGCGCTCGGCGGCGAGTGGGGCGGCGCGGTGCTGATCGTCTCCGAGCACGGCGAGGCGAGGCGGCGCGGCTTCTGGGCCTCCTGGCCGCAGGCGGGCGCGCCCGGCGGCAACCTGCTGGCCACCGGCGTGCTGGCGGCGCTGGCCGCATGGCAGTCGGACGAGGCGTTCCTCGCCTGGGGCTGGCGGGTCCCGTTCCTGCTGTCGGGCGTGCTGGTGCTGATCGGCCTGTGGATCCGGCTGTCGATCACCGAGTCGCCGGTGTTCCAGCAGGCCGAGCCGGTGGAGACCGCGCCGATCGTGGGCGTGCTGCGCCACCACTGGCGGGACGTGATCACCGCGATCGGTGCCAGGCTGGCGGAGAACATCTCCTTCTACCTGCTCACGGTCTTCGTCATCACCTACGCCAAGACCAACAAGCTCGACAACTCCACCGTGCTCAACGCCGTGCTCATCGCCTCGGCCATCCACTTCGCGACGATCCCGATGTGGGGCGCGCTGTCGGACCGGATCGGCCGCCGCCCGATCTACCTGGCGGGCGCCGCCGGGATCGGGCTGTGGATCTTCGCGTTCTTCCCGCTGGTCGACACCGGCAACTTCCTGGCCATCACGCTCGCCATCACCGTGGGCCTGCTCTTCCACGGCATGATGTACGGCCCGCAGGCGGCCTTCTTCTCCGAGCTGTTCGGGACGAGGATGCGCTACACCGGGGTGTCGATCGGCGCCCAGCTGTCGGCGATCGTGGCGGGAGCCCTCGCCCCGATCATCGCGGTGGCCCTGCTCAAGAGCTACTCCAGCAGCCTGCCGATCTCCGTCTACCTCGGTCTGGCGGCCGTGCTCACCCTCGTCGCGGTCTTCGCCGCCAGGGAGACCCAGGGCCGCGACCTTGCTGAGAGGATCCACGCGTGAACGTCACCACCCCCCGGCTCACGCAGCACGTCATGACCGTCGAGGGCAGGAGCGGCGAGGCCGTCCTGTTCGTGCACGGCAACGTCTCGTCCGCCGCCTTCTGGCGTGACAGCATGGCCGCCCTCCCGCAGGGCTGCCGGCCGCTCGCAGTGGACCTGCGCGGGTTCGGCGGCACCGACCCCGCGCCCGTCGACGCCTCGCGCGGGCTGCGCGATTTCTCCGACGACGTGCTGGAGCTGGTGGACGCGCTGGAGCTGGACGGCGTCCACCTGGTCGGGTGGAGCCTGGGCGGCGGCGTCGTGCTGCAGATGCTGCGCGACCGCCCCGCGGCCGTCAGGTCCGTCACCCTGGTCAACCCCATCTCGCCGTACGGGTTCGGCGGGACCGAGGGCGCCGACGGCCGCCTCACGCACCCCGACGGGACGGGCGCGGGCGCGGGCGCCGCCAACCCCGACTTCGTGGCCCGGCTGAGCGCGGGCGACGTCTCCGCCGAAGCGCCGACCTCCCCGCTGTCGGTCTTCCGCAGCTCCTACGTCAAGAACCCCGTCCCCGACGAGGGCTTCTACGTCCGGTCGATGCTCACCACGCACGTCGGCGAGGCCAACTACCCCGGCGACGCCGCGGGGTCGGCCGAGTGGCCCGGCGTGTCGCCCGGCAAGCGCGGCGTGCTGAACGCCATCGCCCCGACCAACTTCCGGCTGGACGACCTGCACGAGATCGACCCCAAGCCGCCGATCCTGTGGATCAGGGGCGCCGACGACGTGATCGTCTCCGACACCTCCCTGTTCGACCTGGCCCACCTGGGCGCGCTCGGCGTGGTGGCCGGTTGGCCCGGCCCCACCGCCCCCCCCAAGGTGAGCCCCACCACGGCCGGCCATGAGCGGTTCGGCCGCGACCCTGAGGGCGGGGGAGGCGAGGGGGGCCCCAGCCCACACCAAGAC
>NZ_JBEXUP010000077.1:0-42020 GCF_040614375.1 Nonomuraea sp. NPDC005983 | reverse complement strand
CCCAGCAGCCACAGCACACCGTAGAACGCGATGGCCGACATGCCGATCGCGGTGCGGTGCGGGTTGTTACGCGGGCGGTCGGCGACGTGGTGCTCGCGGTGGTCACCCGTGATCCAGCGTTCCAGGAACGGATACAACGCCAAACCGGTCATGATGATGCCCATCGGCACCAGCGCCGGGATGATCACACTCAGCGGCAGCGTGCCCGCATGGGACGTGCCGAACAGGTTGATCTCCCACGACGGCATGATCCGCAGCGCGCCTTCGAGGAAGCCCATGTAGAAGTCGGGCTGCGAACCCGCCGAAACGTCGGCCGGCGTGTACGGGCCGAACAACCAGATCGGGTTGATCTGGGCGAACGTCGCAAGCCCCGCGACCACCGCGAACGTGAACAGCGTGAACGCGCCCGCCTTGGCCATGAACGCCGGATAGAAGGGCGCACCCACCACATTCCGGTTCGTCCGCCCCTTACCCGGCATCTGCGTGTGCTTCTGCACCCACATCAGCACCAAGTGGGCCGAGATCAACGCCAGCAGGATGCCCGGGATGAGCAGGATGTGCAGCGAATAGAACCGGGAGATGACATCCTCACTCGGATACTCCCCGCCGAACAGGAAGAACGTGATGTACGTACCGACCAGCGGCAACGAGATCATGACGCCCTCGGTGATCCGCAGACCAGCGCCGGACAGCAGGTCGTCGGGCAGGGAGTACCCGGTCAGGCCCTCGGCCAGCGCCAGCGTCAGCAGCAGGACACCGATGATCCAGTTGAGCTCACGAGGCTTGCGGTAGGCACCGGTGAAGAACACCCGGAGCATGTGCACCATCATGCCCGCCACGAACAGCAGGGCCGCCCAGTGGTGCATCTGCCTGATCAGCAGGCCGCCGCGGACGTCGAAGCTGATCTCCAGCGACGAGGCGTACGCCTGGGACATCATGACGCCCCTGAGCGGCGCGTAGGAGCCGTCGTAGGCGATCTCGGCCATGCTCGGCTTGAACCAGAACGTCAGGAACGTACCGGTCAGCAGCAGGAGGATGAACGAGTACAGCGCGACCTCGCCCAGCAGGAACGACCAGTGGTCAGGGAAGATCTTCCTCATGTTCCGTTTGAGGAAGTTGGCCGCCCCGATGCGATCGTCGAGGAACCTCGACGGACCCGCGATACTCTCAGGAATCTTGGGCGTGCTCATGCGCTCCCCTACCTGCCGGGCCGCGCCCCGAACGCCACGAGCGTAGGGCCAGCCAGATCCCCACACCGACGCCTATGACGGCGGCCAGCACATTGATAGCCCCTTGAACGGTGTCAGAGCCATACCCGTATCCGTTGCCCAGAACGGCAATGGCCATGACAAGAGCGGCGAGAACTCCTGCCCCCAAACCCGCAGACAAACCAACACCGAACGCCCGCGCCGCCCTCACAGGACCAGACAGCGGCCGCCTGGGGCGTGCGGGCCCGGCGACGCGGCCGACGATCTGATCCGGCGGATCTCCCACACGGCCCACATCGCGGCCGAAAGCCGCCCCGGTCGGCGTTTCGGTGAGGCAGAACCACCTGCCGTCCTGCGCGAACAAGGTCGAGCGTGTGGCGTCGGGGCTGATCAGGAGCAGGAACCCGGCTCCCTCGGGGAAGCGCCGAATTCGGTAGCGCACGGCGGGCAGGCACGTGTCCAGCGCATCGAGTATCTCGTTCAGTCGCTGGTCCGCCCGGTACATCGCTCCTCCCCCTCCTCCAATCTTCGCACCGCGTCCAGGAGTGGTTGCAAGTGAGGGGCGCATCCCGCGCCACCCACCACGGCGACCCGGCGGACGCTCGCGGCGGCAAGCCTGCCGCTCTCCGGTCGATCGCATCCAATACGGCAGCAGCAGTTGTCGATGGTGCCGAGGGTGCCGGTGTTGTCGCTGGTGGTGGCGGCGGGCGCGGTGTTGGTGGCGTCGTCACCGACGCGACCATGGCAATCGTCTCGTTCAGTCCGCCCGCGCGGTGTGGATCGCGGTGAAGGCCAGGAGGGAGGCGGCGGTCCGCGGCGGATCCTCCAGAATGGGCGAGTGTCCGAGACCGGGCAGCAACTCGATCGTCGCGCCCGGAACGGTGCGGTAGTCGGCGGCGGATGAGGATCGCCATCTCCGGTCGTCCTCGCCGAAGATCACCAGTAGCGGCTTGCCGAGGGCCGCCAGCCGATCCGGGAGCGCCCGCTGCTCCAGATAGTCGCGGGTGGCCTGCATCGTCGCGGTGAGCGTGTGGAAGGTCATAGCGCGCACCTCGTCCAGGAGCTCTTCTGGGATCTGGTAGCCCGCGCGGCTGAAGCCGGTGCTCGCGAACCGGCGGAGCTGCTCGTCGGTCAGCGGCCACTGCGAGGGTCCGATTGCGGCGGTCTCCGGTGCGATGAAGGCGTCCAGGCTGGGTCCGGTGTTGATGAGCGCGAGCGCGGTCACCAGGTCGGGTCGCTGCTCGGCGAGGGCGGTGGCGGCCGCGCCGCCGCTGGAATGGCCGACGACGATGGCGTGCTCGACGCCGAGCCGGTCCAGTACCGTGCCGACCCTGCGTGCCTGGTCCGGGAGCGCGTAGCTGCGGTCGGCCGGTTTGGCTGACCGGCCGTGCCCGAGCAGGTCGATCCGGATGACGCGATGGGCTCTGGTCAGCATCGGAACCAGCGAGTCCCATGAGCGGGTCGAGGATGCGGACCCGTGGATGAGCAGGAGTGCGGGGGCGTCGCGGGGGCCGTCCTGGCACGCGTAGATGTCGCCGTCGTCCAGGGACAGGGTCGAACTCTCGGTGGCCTCGGCGTCGTCATTCACGTGCGGTCCGCCGTCAGAAACAGTCATGAGGCCACTGTCGCCGCCTGAACGCGCCGGCGGATTGGACAAATGTTCCCCTCGGTCGGCTCGCATAGCATGGAACGGTGCGGAACTTCGTGCACGGCGCGGCTATGTGGCACGTCGCATGCCCGCAGCGGCCCAGCCGGGTGGCCGGTGTCACCATGGCCGGCTTCCGTGTCGGTGACCTGGACGCGCTCCGGATGGTCCCGCACCCGGCCGTGACGCTGCTTCTGGAGTTCGGCGCCGGCCAGCCCATCGTCGACGATGCCACCGGGCGGCAGCAGCGGGGAAGCCTCGTCGGCGGGCCCGGGCTCGGGTCCGGAGGCGCGGTCTGGGCGCGGGGCGAGAACATCGAGTGCGTGCAGGTGCGCCTGTCCCCGGTGGTCGCACGCGCGGTTCTGGGCGTCTCCCCGGCCGAGCTCGACGGCGTCGTGGTGGCCCTCGACGACCTGTGGGGCCGGAAGGCGTCCCGGGTCCGTGAGCGACTGGGCGAGGTCTCGTCGTGGCAGGATCGCTTCGCGTTGATCGACGCGTTGCTCGCCCGCCGGCTTGAGGCGGGGGCGGCGGTAGACCCGGAGGTGGCCTGGGCCTGGAACCGGATCGTCGGCGGCCGCGGCCTGGTCCGGGTCGACGGACTGGCGGCCTCGGTCGGATGGAGCCGTAAGCGCCTGTGGTCCCGGTTCCGCTCGCAGCTCGGCCTGCCGCCCAAGCGCGCCGTGAAGCTGGTCCGCTTCGACCATGCCGTCCACCGCTTGGTCGCAGGTGAAGGCGCGGCCCGAGTCGCGGCCGACGGCGGCTACGCCGACCAGTCTCACCTGCATCGGGACGTCATGGCGTTCACCGGAGTGACCCCCGCGACCGTGGCCGGCGAGCCGTTTCTCACGGTTGACGGCATCGCATGGCCCAGCCACGAAACACCCGCCAAGCCTCACGGCTCCAGGGATCTCGGTTCGGCCGCCGGCCGGAGGTGAGACGGCTACCGCTGTGATCTGGAGCATCTGCAGAAGGAACATGACCGGCGGTGGCGCGTTCGTGACCAGGTGCCGCGTGCAGCCCTTGCTCTGCTCGCCGGCGTCGATGCCCTGACTCGATTCACCCGCGTTGCCCGAGGCCTGCACACTCTGCGCGTCAATGAGCGCCGTATCTCCCTGACGTCACCCTCGTTAACAGCAGCCTCATCAGCCCGATGCCTATCAATGCTTTGAATATAAAACATAGAAACACATAAGTCCAGAGCGAGGTCGGCAAGATATCGAAAGGAGGGAATTTGTGCCGCCAATAGGTGGGTGGCGAATGGAGGGGGCATAATGTCGCATGAAGGGACAAATTCGCCCGAGTAGATCGAGGAGGTAGTCATGTTCGGATACCTGCCAGGAGAGGTGTACAGGCCGGCTCCGCGTACGAGTGTGCGCCGCTGGTATGAAGCCATCCTGCTCGGCGACCGGGGCTGAGTGATACGGGTGCTGCGGTCGGATTTCGGCCGCAGCACTCAATAATGACACCCCTGGACGACGGTCCCCGAGGAGGGCTTTCTCCATGGCACGACCAATTTATCCCAATGCTCGGCGCAACGGCACGGTAGAAAATCTATGCGGTTTTTCGATTTCCGACCCCTATCGCTGGCTGGAAGTCAGTGATGACGCACGTGTGCGGGCGTGGGCGGCACGGCAGGATGAGTTGTTCCTTGCACATCGTGCTGAATGGCCGGAGACCGAGAATTGGAGGTTTATGATTGAGAAGTTGTCCACCTTCGGGGTGTCCGATCCACCGCTGGTACGTGGATCGCTCATGTTCATCACCGAGCAACTGCGTGACGATGAACAACGCCGACTGATTGTGGTTGACGGCACGAGGAACAGGCGCGTGCTGGTGGATCCGATGGCGTCGGATCCATCCCGCCAAACGCGGCTGCACGCCTGGTGGCCGTCGCGTGAGGGCGAGCGGGTGGCGGTTCAGATGGAGGTCGCTGAGCAGCCTGCCAGTGACATCGTGGTGCTGGATGCCCGTACTGGCGAGGTGACGGACGGGCCCCTGCCGCGCGCCCGCAACACCTCGCTCGCCTGGCTGCCGGGCGGAGACGCCTTCTACTACGTCAGCCGGGTCCCCGACGAGGAACTGACCCCGGGCGATCAGCGGTTGCACCGGCGCGTTCGGCTGCATCGGATCGGGTCCCCGCCCGAGACCGACCCCGTGGTGTTCGGCGGCGCCGAGGCCCCCGACTGCTACTACGGGCTCACCATCAGCGCCGATGGCCGCCACCTCGCGATGACGGTGGCGGACGGGCCGGCTCCCCACAATGACGTGTGGATCGCCGAGCTGACCGAACCGCAAGCTCTTCGCTTCGTCAAGACGGTGGATGGACGCTCCATACGCGCCCACGTCCTGCCGCGATTCCTGCCTGACGACAACCTGCTGCTGGTCACCGATTACCAGGCTCCATGTGGCCGCATCTGCACGGCGCCCAGGCACCATGTCGACCCGTCAGCATGGCGCACACTGGTACCCGAAGACACCCAGGCCCCGTTGGACGACTGTCTGATCCTGGACGATCCAACGCTGCCGCAACCTCTGCTGCTGGTAGCGCGCGCCCGCCACGGTGTCTCCACCTTGACGGCGCACGATCTGGCCAGTGGCCGACCGCTCACCACCGTGCCCCTGCCCGGCGTGGGTGTGGCGACATCCCTGCAGACCGAGGTCCCTCACGGGCGTCACCTGTGGTTCAGCTACTGCGACGCCGCCACACCGGCGACCGTCTACCGCTACCACGCCGCCACGGGGACGGTGGAACCCGAAGCCACCAGTACAGCGAGCAAGCCCGACTCGACCATCAGCAGCCGCACCGTTCGTTATCCAGCCGGCGACGGCACCGAGATCACGCTGTTCCTGTTCACGCCGGCTGAGGAGTTCGACGGCCCCCGCCCCACTCTCCTCTACGGCTACGGCAGCTTCGGCCTGACGATGCGTCCGCTGTATTCACCGATGGCGGCCGCATGGGTTCACGCCGGCGGAATCTACGCGGCCGCCTGCGTGCGCGGCGGCGGCGAAGAGGGCCAGCAGTGGCACGACGCCGGTCGCGGGCCGCACAAGCAGCAGACGATCAGCGACTTCAACGACGCCGCGAGCTGGCTCGTCCGCACCGGCCACACCACCCCCGGCCAGCTGGCGATCTATGGGATGTCAGGTGGTGGACTGCTGGTCACCGCCGCCGCCATGCAGCGCCCGGATCTGTACGCGGCGGTCATCGCCGACGGCCCACTGTGCGACATGGTGCGCTACGAGCGCTTTGGCCTTGGAGGCACCTGGACCGACGAATTCGGCACCGCCACGCAGCCAGAGCAACTCCAGTGGCTGCTCACCTACTCCCCCTACCACCACGTCACTCCAGGAACCGCCTACCCCGCTTTCCTGCTCGCCGGCGCGGTCACCGACCTGCAGACCGGTGAGGCGCACGTCACCAAGATGTGCGCGGCCCTCCAGCACGCCACCAGCAGCGATCACCCCGTTCTGATGCGCCGCGAACCCGACAGCGCCCACGCCGGGTCGTGCGCAAGCAAGGAACGCGCTTTGGCCACCGACATCCTCGCCTTCGCCGGGAAATACACCGGGCTTTCACTGGAAACGCGACACGCACCGCCGATGACCGACAACGATGCCGGCAGACAACCGCAGGGCATCAGACCCGGAAGGGCGTAGCCGTTGTCGCTGATCGCCTTGACAGCCGGATCGCGCGACGCGGGTGCGCGCCCAGCCGTCGGCCATGTGGGTGGCGCCCTCCTCATGGCGGACGATCAGATGCTCGATGCCGCCGACGTCCTCCAGCGCCCTGTACAGCGGGAGGACGGCCGTGCCGGGGCAGCCGAACGCGACGTCGACGCCACTCGGATCTGAGGACGTCGACGACCGCGTTCATCACGGGGATCCTGGGCATCAGCCGGTCCTTCCGGAGAGGTTCTCGGCCGCCCCGGGGCCACAGAGCATTTCTCAGGCCCAGTACTTCATGTGCGGTGGCCAGGCGAGCGCGAGCTCGGTGTCGGCGAATGAAGGTCCGGCGGCTCGCCCAGCGCGGAAACCCTAGGATGAGCGAACGACGCAAACGGTGTGAGGCGGGGGGAAGTGGCGGAATCCATCGTGCGGGCCGCGGCGGAGGATGACATGCCCGCCGTGCGGGCGGTCGCCAGGCGCTTCGGACTCCTGAAGGGCTGGCCCGCGACCCGCGACTTTCTCGACGCCGAGCGCACCTTCGGCACGTTGCTCACCGCCCCATCGACGGACGGCCAGGCTCGAGGGTTCGGCGGCACGCTGCGCCGGGGCGCCATCACCCATCTGGGCGACCTGTTCGTGCTGCCCGAGCACCAATCCTCCGGAGTGGGCCGCACCCTTCTGGCGGAGTTGCTGACTGGGGACGAGCCGAAGGTCACCTTCGCCTCGTCCGACCCTCGTGCGATGAGCCTGTACATCCGGTACGGGCTGCGCCCCTGGTGCCCGCTGCTCTACCTGACCGGCCCGGCCGCGGGGCTGCCCGCTCCACCGGTCCGGGAAGCGCGGCCCGAAGACGTCGCGCAGCTCGACGCCCGCGCCGCGGGTGGAGCCCGGCTGGACACCCTCGCCTGGTACGCCTCCGTGCCCGGCGTCACGCCATACGCGACCGACCAGGGATACGCCTTCACCCGGGTGACCGACGGCGAGGTCCTGGTCGGCCCGGCCGGCGGTGCGACACCGCAGGACTGTGCGCAGGCGGTGCTCGGCGCGCTCGCCGCGGCCACCCGGGCGAGCGGTGCCGACCTGACGTCAAGCGTGGCCCGGATCGCGGTGCCGGGAGTGCACCCGCTCGTGCCGACGCTGATCGAGGCCAGGTGGATGATCAGCGACATGGACACCTTCATGGCCGACCAAGCCGCCCTCGCCGTGATCGCCCCCGACCGCTACATCCCCCACCCCGACCTCGGTTGAGGCCGCACGCTCCTGGCGGCGCCGGACCAACTGCGTCACAGAGGGCGCGCCCTGGGCTGGCCCGGCCAGGCACCCGGGGCAGGCCGGCCGGCATCGGCACGGAGGAGCGGGGGCGGCGAGGAGGCCTACACTTTCTGCCATGGACCTGCGGCAGTTCGCCAAAGAAGCTTTCCAAGATCTGCCGATACCCCCTGAAGCCAACCCCCCGAGCGCCCCGAAGAAGTCATCATGACCATGCCTGAGAACCGCACGACCTGGCGCGACGCTCGCTACGACATGCCTGTCAGCCGGCAACTGGAGCGCTACAACGAGTTGGCCGCCAAGGACGCGTCGGCTCGCGCCCGGGTTGAGCTGGTGGCCCGGGGGGCCTATGACCCCGCCCGGCATGGAGCCGATGACCGGCCTCCGCTCACCGTGGCCGAGCACATCGAGCTGCTGGCGCTGGCCGAGAGCATCGCGCGCACCGTGCGCCATCCCGCCAACGTCCACCACGCGCTGCTGGCCGGGGTCACCTGGGCCGAAATCGCCAGCATCGTCGACTCCGACGAGCCCACCGTCCGGCGGAACTACCAACAGTGGGCTGACGACCAGCACGAGCTCAACCAGCGCTACCCGAACCTCGGCATGACCGCCGACGAGCACGCCGCCGCGACCGCCAGAGCCGCCCAGAGCGCGACGGATGCCTGAGAGTCCACGACGATCTGGGTGTGCAGCACATTCCTTCGGTAGACGGGTTTCAGCGGCCGCCCGCCATGGCCGTGCGGATCTTGTCCAGGTCGCGTCCGTCGCCCTCGACGACGGTGTACGGCTTCGCCTCCAGCGCGGCGGCGTTTCGGGTGAAGGCGGTGACCTGGTGGCCGCGGTGGAGCGCCTCGGCCAGGACGTGGCGGCCGGTGCGTCCGGTGGAGCCGATGAGGGTGATGGTCACGGCTTCACGGTCCTGGTGATCGAGTCGACGCGACGGACTCGTCCGTCGGGGGCGAGTTGGGCGAACAGGTAGACCTCGATCTGCAGGGTCTTGTCCTGTCTGGTCCGGACGGTCATGGTGTACCGGGCGGCGGCCCGGTCGTCGTCGAGCAGCATCTCGTGTAGCTGAATGTCCAGCTCGTGGGCGTTCTTGCGAGCGGGTCCCACGTGGTCGATCAGCCGCTGGCGGTCGAGGGTGATGCCGTCGGTGCGGTACTCGATGTCGCGGGTGTGGTAGCGGTCCACGATCGTTGCCGGGGCCTCCTGGCTGAAGGCCAGCTCGTGCGGCAGGCGCGTCAGGAAGGCGTGGAAGTCGGGCATCAGACCACCTGGCCGAGTTTCGGCCGGGCATCGATGCGGTGGGCGTCGAAGGGCCTGCCATTGATCAGCCGGCCGGTCCCGCCGTGCATGTCGCCGATGTAGCTGACTAGGTTTCCCATGACCCGATATCGTCGTCCAGCCGCTGGTGAGGCGCATCCTCCAGGGGAAGTGTTCTGCCGCTACCGCACCGGGATCAACAGCTGAGCGAGGTACGACGCCGGGAGTAGTCCCGCACTACGGCACCGCGTGAATGAGGGCGTTCCGGCTCGCGGGCAAAGTGCGGGGCTGCGCTTCGTCGACGAAGCCGGGCTCGATCCCGGCCCGCGCGAGGCGGGAGTACGGAGCTCGGCGACACTCTGATCCGGCTCGGGCGGCGGCTGGTTCTCCGGGCCGCCGCCCGGTCGGCCGGGACGGCGCACGATCAGGCCGGGCGCCAGCTGTAGACCAACACTTTGTTGAACAGGTCGTCCTCGACGGTGATCTGATACGAGCCGTCGGATCGCTTGATGGCGTTCAGGCCGTATGGGATGTCGACCCACCCGGTGCGCGAGACCCCGCCGACGTTCGCCCCCGGCAGCCAGTTCCCCGCCGCCGCCCCGTCGGCGGCGCGCCAGGCCCACACCTGGCCGCGGGTGGTGACGCCGCAGCTGAAGATGTAGTCACCGGCCGGGGCCCAGGACACCGTGGAGACGGGCGGCGTCGCCGTCGTGTCCCAGGGCAGCAGGATGGTCCAGGTCGGCGTGGTGTTGCCAGTGCTCCAGTTGTCGTAGCGGGCCAGGACCTTGCCGCACTCCTTCCAGTACGCGCTCTCGAACGGCTGGGCGGCTGTGTACCCGGACATGTACATGACGTCCGTGGTGACGTCGTAGTTCAGCCGCCGGACGACGGTGAACGGCTGCGGCAGCGGTATCGTCACCCGGCTCGTGTAGTCGTACATCGGGTTGAGCTGGCTGTCGAAGCCCTGCATCGGGTAGCGGCGCAGGTTGCGGTCACCGCCCTCCCAGATGTCGCCGCGGTCGTCGACGAACCACACCCAGCAGTTGCTCGGCGAGTTGGCGCCGGTCCCGGTCTGGAGGTACTCCTCGGCGCTGAACTTGCCGTCGCCGTTCATGTCCCGCCAGATCCACTCGCCCACCGCGGGCTGGGCCGGGGGCCAGGTGGGGTCGTCGCCGGTCCAGTGCGCCTTGAAGATGGCGCCGGACGGCTTGGCGATCTCCCCGTCGTAGCGGTAGATGAGCAGGTGCGAGGAGTACATGCCGGTCGCGTACATGTACAGCCTGCCGTTGAGGCGCTTGTGGAACGGCGAGGTGAAGTGGTGCTGGTGCCCGGTCAGGAACAGGCGCGCGTCCTGGGGGTACTTCACCGAGTCCAGCGAGTGGCCCACCCAGGTCGCGTTGCTCCCCGGCGGCTTGGTGTAGTCCATCCGGTAGTGGTTCTGCTGGCTGCGGATACGGATCCCGTCGGCGGCGAGGGAAGGGTCGAAGTCGGCCGAGGTGACGAACTCGGCGCCCATCAGCTGCCACACGAGGTTCCCGTTCGGGTCGTACTTGCGCAGCCATGAGCCGAACTCGCACATCGAGACGTACACGTTGCCTGCGGAGTCGCCACCGACCCCGGTGATGCCCCACAGCTTGCCGGGGGTGACCGCGCCGGGCGTCCCCGACCCGACGCCGCCGGCCTGGCCCAGGCTCCTGGACCTCGTCGGGGTGGTGGCTGACAGGTTGGTGTAGGTGTGGACCTGGCGCAGCGGGCCGTTGTCGCCGACGAGCAGGTTGCCGTCGCGGTCGACGGCCAGCGAGGTGGGGATCCAGTCCGGCGACGAGCCGGCGATGGTGCCCGGCAGCGCCGTGCCGGTGTTGGAGAAGTGCAGGATCTGGGCGGGCTTGGCCGGATCGACGTGCCAGAAGTGGCCGTCGTTGGTGTCCCGGGTGATGTTGGCGACGACCCAGACGTCCCCGGTGGCGCTGTTGACCGCCACCGCGCCCGGTTTGTTGACGCTCCACGAGCGCAGCAGCGTGCCGGTCGCGGCGTCGAAGACCAGGAGACGGTTCTGCACCCGGTCGGTCGCGATCACCTGGGTGTCGGTCGCGGCCGCTGCGGCCGGTGGGCTGCCGACGTCGAACGTGCGCGAGGTGTAGGCGCCGGCCAGGGTGAAGGCGGTCAGGCCGTTGCCGATGGTCAGGTAGGCGTTGGTGCTGTTGACGGCGACCGCGTCCCCGTTGGCCCGGTGGCAGTTGCCGGTCAGGTGGCCGTCCTTGTAGATGCCCGCGTAGTTTCCTGCCTCGTCCCAGAAGCTGACCGTGTAGACCGTCCCGTCCCGGGTGACCGCGATGTTGAACACGAAGTCCTGCATCCACTCGGTGGCGCCGGAGTAGGTGTTGCCGACCCAGGAGGTGGTGACGCTGGGGGCCGCGGCCTGCGCCGTCGTGCCCCCGGGGATGGTGACGTTCGCAGCCGCGGCCTGCGCCGGCCCGCCTCCGGCGAGCAGCGTGGGGCCGAGGCCGGTGACGAGGACGGCGCCGCCGCCGTGGATGAGTGCCTGCCGACGGGTCATGCCTTGCTTGTCGTCCATGACCAGAATCCCTTTGTTCCGGGCAATGGGTGTCGTCAAGTGAACGTTCACTCGACCACTAACGAAGTTAAGATCGAGTGACAGTGCTGTCAACGGCCCGTTACATGCCTATTATCCGAGCGTGGTCACGTGAGCGCTCATGTTGGAGGTGACCTGATGACAGGCCGGCCGACCATGCGCGACGTCGCGGCGCGCGCGGGAGTCTCGCACCAGACCGTCTCGCGGGTCGTGAACGGCGAGCCGACGGTCACCGAGCCCGTCCGGCAGCGGGTGCGCGCCGCCATGACCGCGCTCGGCTACCGGCCCAGCGCCGCCGGACGGGCGATGGCCCGCGGCCGCACCGAGGTCGTGGGGCTGGTGGTGCCGCACGACCCGGGTCTCACCTTCGCCAACGACCACCTGATGCGCCTCATCGTCGGCGCGGAGCAGGAGGTGGCCGCGCGCGGCTACGGGCTCCTGCTCTCCACCCGCGAGACGGCCGGCGACGCGGCCTCCGCCTACCGCCGCTTCGACCGGCGGCGCCTGGTCGACGGGCTGCTCGTGGAGGGCGGCGCCGGACTGCAGGCGCTGTCCGGGCTGCTCGCGCTGGGCTATCCGGCCGTGGTGATCGGCTACGCCGAGGGCGACCTGACCATGGTCCATCCCGACGACGAGGGCGGCGCGTACGCCGTCACCCAGCATCTGCTGGCCCTCGGGCACCGCCGGATCGGCGTCGTCAACGGGCCGGCGGAGAACCGCCTGGCCATGGCCGCCCGCACGCGCGGTGTCGAGCGCGCGTTCACCGACGCCCATCTCGAGCCCTCCGCCGAGCTGACGGTCCGCGGGAACTTCAGCATCGAATCCGGGTACGCCGCGGCCGCGCTGCTCTTCGACCGCCCCGAACCGCCGACCGCCGTCTTCGCGTTCAACGACGGCATGGCCCTCGGCGTGCTGCGCTGGCTGCGGGAGCACGGGCGCGCGGTGCCAGGTGACGTCTCGGTCGCGGGATTCGACGACACCTCCGCCGCCGCCCTGTCCGAGCCACCCCTGACCAGCGTCTCGTTGCAGAGCGTGGATCTGGGACGGCGCGCCGCACAGATCCTGCTCGACCTGCTGGACGGCAAGGAGCCGGCCGGCCGCCGGACCGTGATAGCCAGCCGGCTCATGGTGCGCGGCTCGACCGCGCCGCCGCCCCGGGCCTGACCCCCGGGACGCGGTCCCGGCATCCTGCACCGTCGATCCAGAGGTGCTTCGCAACGCGATCGTCCACGCTCGGCGGTACAGTGTCCGGAGACAACGTTGGCACCCGCTCGGCGCCACCGACCCGGAAGGAGCCGGCCCCAGGTGAGCACGCCCAGCGCGGGAGGGGACGAGCCGCGCCGCCCGACGATGACGGACGTCGCCCGGGTGGCGGGCGTCAGTCTGAAGACCGTCTCGCGCGTGGTGAACAACGTGCCCACCGTCGACCCGGAGCTGGCCGGACGGGTCCTGGCCGCGGTGTCGGAGCTGGGCTTCCGGCGCAACGACATGGCCCGGAACCTGCGCGCCGGGAGCACCTCGGCGACTGTCGGCCTGCTCATCGAGGACCTGGCGAACCCGTTCTACGCCGGCATCGCCGCGGCCGCCGCGCAGTACGCCCTCGAACACGACACGATGCTGATCACGGCCAGCTCCGAAGAGGACGCCGAGCGGGAGCGCGCCCTGCTGCTGGAGATGTGCCAGCGGCGGGTCGACGGTCTGCTGGTGGTCCCGGCGGGCGACGCCGATCACGTCTATCTGCGCCCCGAGATCGAGCGCGGCACGCCGGTGGTCTTCCTGGACCGCCCGCCGCGCAACCTGCTGGCCGACACGGTCCTGATCGACAACGCGGCCGGGGGCCGGCAGGCCGTCGAGCACCTGGTGGCCGCCGGGCACGAACGCATCGGCGTCATCTCCGACTGGCTCAGCATCTCGACGATGGCCGAGCGGCTCGCCGCCGCGGAGCAGGCGTTGGAGCGGGCCGGCGTGCCGTATCGCCCGGACCTGATCGCGTACGGCCTGCACACCGTCCCCGAGGCCGCGGCCGCGGTCGCGCGGATGCTGGACGCACCCGAGCCGCCGACCGCGATCTTCGCGCTGAACAACCGCCTGACGCTCGGCGCGCTCGGGGCGCTGAACGGCCGGACGGAGCCGGTCGAGCTGGTCGGCTTCGACGACTTCGAGACCGCGGCGTTCATGCCGTGGCGGCTGACGGTGGTGTCCTACGACGCGCGCGAGATCGGCCGGATGGGCGCCGAGCTGCTGTTCAAGCGCATCGCCGGCGACAGGTCTCGGCCGCGGAAGGTCATCGTCCCCACCGAACTGGTGGTGCGCAGCGCCGGCTGAGCGCTCCCCCTGCGAAGCCGCCCACCGCGACGCCGCGCGTACCGGTCGAGACTGCGAACACCGGTCGGGCCGGCGGCTCGCCCTGCGCTGATGCCCCGTGTCCGGCCATGGCTCGACGCCGGAGCGGACAACGATGGACCGTCCCCCCAGTCCACGGCTGGGTCTGCCCACGCGGGCGTGTCCGGGTACGAAGTGTCCCGGCGCAGATGAGGACGCCGCGCTCCGCCTTCGCGTCCTACGAAACGAGATCCTGCGTTACGGGCAGATGACGAACGAGCGAGGAGGACCCTAGACAACGTTGTCTCGCCGTGGCTATGGTTCCTCCAACTCTTCGAGAGGAGCGACGATGGCGGACTTCGCTGACCCGCGTCGGCTGTGGACCGACGGCAGCGCCCTTCACCTGCACGGCGCCGCCATCACCCGGCTGACGCCGGGCCCGGTTCCCACCGCGTCCGCCGTCGATCCCGAAGGCGTCGTCGAGATCGCCGGCTCGGAATTCGGGACAACGTTATTACGCGTGGATGTCGCGCTCGGCGACGCCGTCGGCTTCTGGCACCCCGGCGCCGGCTGGGACCGGCACCTCGCGGCGGACTGGATGACCGGCTGGCGCACCGTCGGCCTCGTCGACTCCGCGCCACTCGGCTGCCTCTACGACGGTTCGGGCCGCTCGCTCCTCGGCTTCGCCACGGACCGCCTCGCTCCCTCGACCCGCGTCCGGTTCGGTCTCGGGGAGCGCACCGGGCGGTTCGGCGTCTGGCTCGCGATGGATCTGCGTCCGGGCGAGATCTGCCGGGTACGAGTCGCGGCCCCGGGCACGGAGGTCGCGGAGACCGTACGATCGCTGACGCGCTGGCAGTCCGGCGCCGCGACGCTCCCGGTGCCCGACGCGGGACGCGTCCCTGCGTATTCGACGTGGTACGCGTACCACCAGGAGGTCGGCGCGACCGCCATCGAGGCGGAGGCCAAGCTCGCGGCCGAAGCGGGATGCGGGCTCCTCATCCTCGACGACGGCTGGCAGCGCGGCGCGCACGGCGGAGGCTACGCGGGCTGCGGCGACTGGGAGCCCGACCCGGAGAAGTTCCCCGACTTCGGCGCGCACGTCGCGACGGTCCGCGGCCTCGGTCTCACGTACCTGGCCTGGATCGCCCCGCTGCTCCTCGGCGACGACAGCGCGGCCCGAGACGGGCTCGCCGCCTTCGCGCCGCACGTCAAGCCGAACTGGCGCTGCCACGTCCTCGATCCACGGCACGAGGGAGTGCGGCGCTTCGTCGTCGACAGCTGCGTCCGGCTGGTCGACCGGTACGGCCTCGACGGTCTGAAGATCGACTTCCTCGACGCCGCCATGGTCTACGCAGGGGAAGGCGGCGACGTCGGCGAGGCGATGCGGGCCCTCCTCGTGGATCTCCGCGACGGACTGCGGAGCGTCCGTGGCACGGACCTCCTGATCGAACTGCGCCAGCCCTACACCGGCGCCGCCATGCGGGAGTTCGGCAACCTGCTGCGCGCCGGCGACTGCCCGGCCGACGCGGTCGGCAACCGCGTGAGGACCGTGGACCTCGCCGTTGCCGGTCTGGAAAGCGCTGTCCACTCGGACATGCTCATGTGGGATCCGAAGGCGCCGCCGCAGGCCGCGGCTCGCCAGCTGCTCTCCGTCCTGCACGCGGTTCCGCAGATCTCCGTGCGCCTCGCGGAGCTGCCCGCCGACCACCGCGCGATGACGGCGTTCTGGCTCGCGTTCTGGCGGGAGCACCGCGACGTCCTCATGCACGGCGCTTTGGACGCCGGGCGTCCCGACGAGCTCCATCCCGTGGTCATCGTGAGCGACGCCTCGCGCGCGGTGCTCATCTTCCACGCCCAGCGCCACGCGGCCTCGCTGGACCCCACCGGGTTCGCCGAGGTCGCCCTGGTCAACAACACCGACGCCGAACGCGTCCTGCTCGACCTCACCCGTCCCGCCGTGGTCCGTCTCGACGTCTCAGACGTCTGCGGCACCCCGGTCCGCTCCGAAACCACGCGCCTGGAACCGGGCCCGCAGTGGCTGGCGGTTCCCCCGTCCGGCCTGTGTCTGATCAGGCCGGCCTGACCCCCCGTTCCCGTTCTGGAGGCCCGTCCATGTCCGACAGTCCTGACAGCACCGAGAACCACCGCACCTCCCCCAAGCCGATCACCCGTCGTCAAGCCCTGGGGTACGGCGCCGCGACCGCCGTCGGCTTGGCCGGGCTCGTCCAGTTCGGCCGTCCCGCATGGGCGGCGGCGGGCACCACGGCGGCGCCGCAGGCCGCGGCTCCTCCGCTGGTCGAGGCCAACTACGCGGACCCGACCGGGCTGTACCCGATCGGCCCGGCCGGCACGGCGTCCCCGGCGCTGACCGTGACGTTCAACAGCCCCGCCGCGCTGAGCGGCACCGTCACGTGGGCGGTGTCCGCCCGCGGCGCGCAGGAGATCGCCAAGGGCCAGACCGGTTTCACGGCGCCCGCCGGGCAGGCGAGCACGACCAGCATCCCGCTGGGCACGCTCGGCCCGGACTACTACGCGGTCGCGGTCACCGTCACCGACGCGGCGGGCACCCAGTTACTCAAGGAGACGCACGGCCTCGGTGTTCTCCGCCCGACGATCCAGGGCCGGCGCCCGGGCTCCTGCTTCGGCATGGGGATCCGCGGGGAGTCGGCCCCCCTGGTCACCAGGCAGATCGCGCAGCGCATCGGCGTGAAGTGGACGCGCGGGGTCTTCTCCGTCCTGCCCGACACCGTGTGCCCGTCCCGCGGTGTGTTCTGGGGCCAGGCGGACATCGACCGGGCCCGTGCCGAGGTGGCCGAGTGGCACAGCTACGGCATCGAGCCCACCGGGTTCATCAACTACAACATGTCATGGAACGTCCAGCCCGGGGCGGACGGCAAGCCCGTCCGGCCGCACCAGAACCGCCCGAAGGACATGGTGGCGCACGCCGACATGGTCTACCACGCCATCGCCCCGCTCCAGGACCTGGTCAAGAACTGGGAGGTGTGGAACGAGCCGTGGGTGCACGGCTGGGCCTGGCAGACCGGCGACGCCCAGGACTACCGGGACATGACGAAGCTGATCTGGGACCGCGTCAAGCCGCCGTTCCCCGACGTCAACCTGCTCGGCGGGGGCTCGGTCTCCTACAACCGCGACATCGTGTACGCCAAGGGCTCCAAGGACACCGGCTACATCGACGGCTCGGTCAACCACGCCTACGGCTACCCGGACGCCACCCAGTACGCGATGGCCAAGACCCAGATCAAGATGGACCGGCTCTGGTCCCGGACCGGCGGCCGAGCCGGGCAGTGGCAGACCGAGCTCGGCACGGCGGAGGTGCACTCCTTCCCCGGCCTGCCGCCGAACGAGGCCGGGTACGCCGTGGCCAGGACGCTCGCCCCGACGCATCTGCTGCACATGCTCGCCGGGGCCGAGGAGGACTCGCCGATGCGGATCTTCTGGTTCTCGCTGTGCTACGACAAGACGTACTCCGGCCAGGAGTTCAACATCTACGACATCAAGACCAAGAGCCCGCGGCCCGCGGTCGTCGCCTACGCCACGATGACCGGGCTGCTGGAGGACTGCGAGCTGCTCACCGAGCTGTATCCGAAGGCGAGGTCGACCTGGGGCTTCCTCTTCAAGGCCGCCGACGGCCACGGGCGCGCCGCGGTCTACGCCGACCAGCTCTTCGACGGCACGATGGAGCACCCCGACGCCGGATACAAGGGCACGTTGACGCTGACCGCCGCGCAGGGCGTCCGGGTGTACGACTACCTGGGCCGCCGGCTGTTCGACGGCGAGGCGGCCAAGGCCACGCTGACGCTGTCGCCGTGGGAGGTGCTGTACTTCGACAGCGACCTGAGCCCGGACGAGCTCAAGGCCGCGCTCACCACCGGGGCGGTGTTCACCTACGACACCCCGCTGAAGATCACGCCACTGCCGTTCACGAAGCCGATCGGCCCGGACAGCACCATCGACGTCCGCGTCGAGAACGTCTCCCCGCAGGCGGTCCACGCGAACCTCCGCATCACGCCGCCCCAGGGGTGGCGGACCGACCATCGGGAAAGCGCTATCCCGGAGCTCGCGCCCGGTGAGTCGCGGGTCATCTCACTCCCGGCCATCTCCGCGCAGGCGGACCCGGAGAACCGCTACACCGTCGGCTACGACGCCACGATCCCCGGCCGCAGAGGCTTCCACCAGGACGGGTCGCGAACCGTCCAGGTGGCCTACGCCCCCTTCCGGTCCATCACGGTCGGGGCGGATGCCGGCCAGTGGGACGGGGTCGTGCCGGTGACCATGACCAACGGCACCAAGGAGTACGCCTTCCAGACCGCCTGGGACGCCGACTTCCTGCACATCCGGGCCCAGATCCAGGACGACCTGCAGCTGTCCAACGACCCGTTCGCGGTCAACGGCTACCTGTTCCCGTTCAAGGCCGACAGCGTCCAGCTCGCCTTCGACGCGGTGAAGGACAAGACCGAAGACCTGCTCGCCGGAGACCCGCACTACGACAAGGCCCTGACCTCGATCTCGCACCTGTTCGTGGCGACGCTGGCCAAGGGCAACGTCGCCGAGCTGCACCGCCAGCTCGCCCCCGGCACCAACTACCAGACCTACTACCCCACCAACGCGCCGCTCCCGACGCCGCTGGGAACCATGGACGCCCACCCGGACTCCGGCTCCGAGGGACGGATCCTGGTGAAGCGCGACGACGCCGGCAAGGTCACCACGTACGAGGTCGCGCTGGCCTGGAACCAGCTCCCCGAACTGGCCTCGGCCGTCCGGGCGCTCACGCCGGGCGCGGTCCACGAAGCGACCATGGGCGTCCAGGTCCAGGACTCCGGGACCGGCGGCCTCGGCACCACCTACTGGACCGCGCAGAACGAGGCCCCGGCGTCCGGCTGCTACAACTTCGCGCCCTTCTGGTCCTCCGGCGCGCAGTTCACCGGCGGGCGCGTCGACACCCGCTGGGGCATCGGCCGCTGACCTCCGGCCAGGACCGAGACCGTCCACCGTACAAGGAGCACAGCCCGTGAACGACGTCGCAGACCTGGACCGCCGCCCTCCGGAACCCCCGTGGGCGGACGGCTCGGGCCTCCGGATCACCGGTGTCCGGACCATCCTCACCGCCCCGGCCGGGACGACCCTGGCCGTCGTCCGGGTGGACACCAGCGAACCCGGCCTGTACGGGCTCGGGTGCGCCACGTTCACCCAGCGGGCCAAGGCGGTCCGGACCGCGGTCGAGGAGTACCTGGCGCCGCAGCTGATCGGCCGCGACCCGGCCGACATCACCGACATCGCCCAGACACTCCACGTCAGCGGCTACTGGCGGTCCGGGCCGGTGCTCAACAACGCGCTCTCCGGCGTCGACATGGCGCTGTGGGACATCAAGGGGAAGGTCGCGGGACTGCCCGTGTGGCAGCTGCTCGGCGGGCGCTGCCGCACCGCGGTCCCGCTCTACACCCACGCCGCCGGGGTCGACGCCGAGGCCGTCGCCGACGAGGTGCGGCAGTGGCTCGCGGAGGGTTACAGGTACGTACGCTGCCAGGTGGCCGTACCCGGCGGCGGGACGTACGGCGCGCCGAGCGCCGCCGCCCCGGCGACCGCGCGGCCGCCGCTGACGGCGGACGCGTGGGACCCCGCCGCGTACCGGCGCACGGTGCGCGGGCTGTTCGACCACCTCCGGAGCGAGGTCGGCGCCGAGGTGGAGCTGATCCACGACGTGCACGAGCGCGTGCACCCGACCGAAGCCGTGCGGCTGGCCAAGGAGCTGGAGCCGTACGACCTCTTCTACCTCGAGGACCCCGTGGCGCCCGAGGATCTCGACTGGCTGCGCGCCATCCGCGGCCAGTGCGCCACGCCGATCGCGATCGGCGAGCTCTTCGTCAACCCGGCCGAGTACCGGCCGGTGGTCGCCGAGCGGCTGTGCGACTTCATCAGGGTGCACATCTCCGCGATCGGCGGCATCACCCCGGCCTGGCGGCTGGCGAACCTGGCCGAGGCCTTCGGGGTGCGCACCGCCTGGCACGGCCCCGGCGACGTCTCGCCGGTCGGTCACGCCGCCAACCTCGCCCTGGACCTGGCGAGCCCGAACTTCGGGATCCAGGAGCAGCACCTGTTCGGCGAGCGGCTGCGGGAGGTCTTCCCGGGCTGCCCCGAGATCCGCGACGGCCATCTGTGGCCCAGCGACCGCCCTGGGCTCGGCGTCGACCTCGACGAGCAGCTGGCCAGGCAGTATCCCCCGACCGCCACCGCGTCGCCCGCCACCGCCTGGCGGCCCCCGCGCAGAGCCGACGGCGCCCTCCAACGACCGTGACCCCTGACCCGCTCACCATCCCCCCAAGGAGCGCTCGCACATGACAACCCGCACACCGGTCGCCGTGACACTGGCGATCGTCCTCGCCCTCGGTGGCGCCGCCGGGTGTACCACCGGTGATTCGACCTCCTCGTCCGCGTCGAATGCCACGCTGACCGTCGCCCTGTGGACGAACCCGGGCGCCATCGAGTTCACCAAGCAGCTCAACGCCAAGTTCGAGAAGGCGCACCCGGGCGTCACCGTCAAGGTGCAGAGCACCGCGACCGCCAACGGCGCGTGGGCCCAGCTGTCCAACAGCCTCCTGCAGGCCAAGTCGGTGGACGTGCTGGCCAGGTTCGCCCCGACACAGGGCGGCTTCCCGCCGGAGTACACCAAGATCCAACCCGCCAACGCCGCCGCGCTCATCACCTCCAACCAGCTGACCGACCTCAAGGACCAGCCGTTCATGAAGCACTACGACGCGGCCACGCAGGCCGCGGCCGTGGGCTACAAGGGCGGCGTCTACGGGGTCATGGCCGCCAGCTACGCCGCCGCCGGTGCGATCTGGTACAAGAAGGACCTGCTCGCCCAGTACGGCATCGCCGTGCCGACCACGTTCCAGGAGTTCCTGGACGCCTGCGAAAAGCTCAAGAAGGCGGGGAAGACGCCGATCTTCCTGTCGGGCAAGGTCGGCATGCAGGGCGGCATCTGGCAGGGCATCGAGAACCAGCTGATGATGAAGGGCCGCGGGGCCACCGAGTCCGTACAGATCTCCGCCGACCGGGCCAAGGCGTTCTGGGACGGCACGCAGAAGTGGACCGACCCGATCTACAAGGAGGTCGGCGCCCGCTACGCCAAGGTCATGCAGTACGTCGTGCCCACCGCCTCGGGCATCGACCAGCAGACCGCGCCCGGCGTGTGGGCGGTCAAGACCGACGACTTCCCCTTCCTGGTCGACGGCTCCTGGGACGGCCTGACCATCCAGCAGGCCAACCCGAAGCTGAACCTGGGCTTCTTCACGCTGCCCGGCACCGACGACCCGGCGGCCAACCGGGTGGCCTTCAAGCCCGACCTGACCTGGGTCGTCCCGGCCTCGGCGCCGCAGAAGGACCTGGCGATGCAGTGGCTGACGATGTTCTCCGAGCCGGAGAACTACCAGGAGTGGCTGAAGCTGACCGGATCGCTGTCGACGCAGCCTGCGCTGAAGAACACCGGGCTGCCCTGGATGGACTGGCTCAACCAGCACAGCGAAGGCTCCTTCACGCAGCTGACGCCGCCGTGGACCCCGGCCGGCGCTCCGGTGGACGCGGCGGGGCCCGACTTCTACAAGCTCGCGCCGATCGGCCCCGACAGCCTGGACACGATCCTGTCCCGTTCGGCCTCCGCCTACGCCAAGTCGGCAGGCCGATAGCGTGGCTGGTAGTCCCTTCGGAACCCGGCGTACCCGGCGGTGGATCCCGTGGGCGAGCATCGCGATCCCCGGGATCGGGTGGCTGCTGTTCGGGCTGTACCCGTCGCTGGCCACCATCGGGTACTCCTTCACGCAGTACTCCGGGATGCCGGGCACGCCGCTCAACGTCTGCGGGCTGTGCAACTACACGACGGCGTTCACCGCGCTGTCGGCGCAGGTGTGGGAGTCGCTGAAGGTCACGCTGATCTACGTGGTCGGCGTGACCGTCCTGCAGAACCTCGTGGGCCTCGGGCTGGCGCTGCTGCTCAACCGCCCGGGGCGCTCGTACACGGTCTACCGGGCGCTGATCTTCATGCCGCAGATCTTCTCGGTCGCGGTCGTCGCCACGGTGTTCGCGCTGATCCTCGACCCGGTCACCGGCCCGGCCGAGAAGGCGTGGCAGGCGGTCTTCGGCAGTGCGACAGCGTTCCTGGGCGACAGCTCGCTGGCGCTGCCGCTGGTGATGCTGGTCAACATCTGGATGTTCGCGGGGTACACGATGCTGATCTACATCGCGGGCCTGCGCAACATCCCCAAGCCGGTCTACGAGGCGGCGGCGCTGGACGGGGCCGGGCGCTGGCGGTCGTTCCTGCACGTGACGTGGCCGCTGCTGGCCCCGGCCGCGACCGTCAACATCTTCCTGACCGCGATGGGCGCGCTCGGCGAGTACGCGCTGATCCTCGTCATGACCGGCGGCAACTTCGGCACCAAGACGCTGGGGCTGTACATGTTCGACTCCGCCTTCGGCCTTACCAGCCAGCTCGGCTACGGCTCGATGCTGGCGATCCTGCAGTTCGTCCTCACCGTGGTGATCGGCGGCACGCTGCTGTTCACGCTGCGCAGGCGGGAGATCCAGCTGTGAGGGCGACGGGCCGCAACCTGCTGTGCTTCGCGATCGCGGCGGTGCTGTTCGCGGCGCCGCTGGTGTACATGCTCCTCCAGTCGTTCAAGACGTTCACCGGCTTCCTGCAGGATCCGACGGGCCTGCCGCAGCCGTGGACGCTGGAGAACTTCGGCGCGGCCTGGACCCAGGGCGACTTCGGCCGGCAGATGCTCAACAGCCTGATCTACGCCGTCATCCCGGACACGGTCACGCTGATCCTGGGCGTCTTCCTCGCGTTCCCGGTCTCGCGCGGCTACTTCAAGCGCTCCAACGCGGTCTACGCCTTCTTCGTCTTCTCCGGGTTCCTGCCCGGCGGCCTGATCCCGCTGTTCATCGAGGCGCAGGCGCTGGGCCTGTACAACAGCATGCCCGGCTACCTGATCCTCACCAGCCTGTCGGGCGCGGGGTTCTTCTTCTTCGTCGGCTACATCAAGGGCATCCCGAAGGAGATCGACGAGGCGGCGGCACTGGAGGGCTGCGGCTACGTCCGCTTCATCTTCACGATCATCATCCCGCAGATGAAGCCGGCGCTGGCGACGTTCGCCATCTTCGGGTTCGTGCACGCCTGGAACAACCTGATCCTGCCGCTGGTCATGCTGTCGGACCAGCAGCTGTGGCCGGTCACCCGCGGGCTGTACTCGTTCTTCGGCGAGCACACGCAGAACTGGCCGCTGATCGCCGCAGGCACGTTCATCGTCGCGGCGCCGATCCTGCTGCTGTTCATCGTGCTCCAGCGGTACCTGGTCGAGGGCGTCGCGGGCGGTGCGGCGTTCGGCACGCAGGGCGTCGCGGTGCCCGCCGAACGGAGGGACGCGGAGTGAGCGGGAAGGTGACGCCGTGGCCGGCGGATGCGGACCGGGTCGTGTTCCGGCTGCACGATCCGATCGGGCATCCGGAGTTCGCGTGGCCGCGGACGCTGCTGCGGTTCGCCGTACGCTGGGAAAGGCCCTCCGTGCGGGTCGAGGAGCTGCGGCTGGCCGACGACACCGGGAGACCGGTGCCGTTCCAGCCGGCCGAAGTCGTCGAGGCGGACGGGCTCGCGGTCTCCGCCGTCATCTGCTTCTTCGGTGATCTGGCCCCTGGGCAGACCCGGGCGTACGTGCTCTCCAACGGAACTCCGGCGTTGCCGGACAGACCCGTGCGCGTCAAGCCCTCGGATGACCATGTCGTCCTCGACAGCGGCGCGCTGCAGGTCCGGCTGCCCGCCTCGCGGGCGGCCGACGGCGTCGCGCCGGGGCCGGTGACCGCGTGGAACCGGGGGCGCGGCTGGGCCGGGCGGTCGGAGGTCCGCGGCGGCGTGACCCAGGTCGAGTCACGGCTGGTGCGGAGCGGTCCGCTGTTCGCGGAGTACGAGATCGTCTACGACTTCGCACACGGCGCGCGTTACACGGCGACCGTCCGCTGCCTGCAGGGGTGCGACTTCGTCGAGATCTCCGAGGAGATGACCGGGTTCGACGACGCCGGCGCGAGCTGGGAGCTGTCCTGGACCGGCTGCTCCCCCACGCACCGCTTCTCCTCGGCCTGGCCCGGGTCGCAGAACGCCGCCGACCACCTCGATCCCGGGAGCCCGGAGACGTACCGATGGCTCGGCATCGACGAGCCGCTGACCCTCGGCGGCAGCGGCGAGGACCCGAACTTCTCGGGGCCCGGCGGCACCGAGCGTCCGGATGAGGACTACCTGTTCACCGTCGGCCCGTACGGGCCGAGCTTCGCGTGGGACGTCCGGCCGCACGCCACGTTCTGGGACGTGCGCACGGGTGACGCCATGGCCGTCTTCATCCGGGACCACGCGCGGTGGGACGACCGCTCCTACGCGTCCTGGGCCTCGTCGGACCTGCTGCAGATCCGGTTCCGGCACACCGGGGGCGTCCTGCGCTGGACGTGGCCGCTGCGCACCGGCACCCGCTCGACCGGGATCGCCTTCTACGACCACGAGCAGGACCGCGAGGTGCTGCGGCGGCAGGAGAAGGGCGTCGGCGCCGCCTACCAGAGCACGTACGGGCGCGACCTCCAGCACTGGCAGGGCACCCTGAGCCTCGATCGGGTCAAGGACTGGAACCTCGCCTACGACGGCCGGCGTCCCGAGCGCGTCGCCGCCGAAGGCGAGTTCGCGACCGCCGAGGACTTCCTGGCCGCGCTGTTCGAGGGCGACGAGGGGCCGCGTCTGATCGCGCGCGGCGTCAACGACCTGGCCGGGTACCTCAACATCGGGCAGCGTCCGCTCTACGACCGGTTCCTCGACGGCTATGACCGGCTGGGCGAGCGGCTGAGCGCGGAGCAGCGCCGCCGGGTGGACGCGCTGCTGCTGCTCACCGCGTACGTCTCGGCGAACGAGGAGATGACGCCGATCCTGAGGATGTTCGGCGGGCATCCGAACTTCCTGGCCGACGGCAGGGCGGCGCTGGCGTGCCTGGCCTGGCTGTTCCCCGGCCACGAAGCCGCCCCGGCCTGGCTCGACCAGTTCGAGAAGGTCGCCGAGCTCGCCGCGCGGTTCCACACCCGGCCCGCGCTCCCGGGCCGCGAGGCGTCGGCCGGGCGCTGGACCGAGAGCCTGTCCACGTACGTCTGGGCCTTCCTGCGTCCGATGACGCTCGGCAACGCCCTGGCCCGCCGTGCCGACGGCCGCAACCGCCTGGCGACGCCGGAGTTCGCGGCGGTCGGCGACTGGCTCGTCAACGCTCTGACCGCACCGATCCTGACGCGCGACGAGCCGACCCCTGGGAACGGCGCGTCGACTCCTGGGAACGGCGCGTTGCGCATGCATCCGGCGCAGGGCGCGCACGCCTTCTGGCCCCGCCGCCCCCCGATCGAGATGCGGCTGCTCGGCGAGGCGCTGCGCACCTACCGGCCGCTCGTCGCCGAGCATCTGCTGTGGGGCAGCGACGCCTCGGCCAAGCACCTGGACAGCCGTCCGGGAGCGCCGGATCCGTGGCGTCCGCTCGTCGAGAGCACCGGGAACGCCGGGACGAATCCCCGGCTGCGCAGCTCCAAGTACACCGGCTACGGCGTCACGCTGCGCGCCGACGTGGACCGGCCCTCTGAGGTCGCCGTCTTTCTGCAGCAGGTCGACCACGGGCCGAACTACCGCTGGGGCATCGCCGACGACAACGGCTCCGGGCACCTCTACTACTACGCCGCCGGACGTGCCTACAGCGGCCACGGCCCCGAGGACGCGGGCGACCGGCGGGTCCCGGACGCCACGTTCACCTCGTCCTGCGCGGTGTGGCAGGACGGCGCGTTCCGGTCGATCGGCCAGAACACGCTGGACCGGCCCTTGCACGACCTCGGCTGGGCGCAGTTCGCCGAGCTCGTCCCGCATCCGGACAGTCCGGTGGCCCTGGCCTACCGCAGTCGCAGTGTCCTGCTGATGGGGGCCGACTACCTCGCGACCTACGACGCGTTCGCGCCCAACCAGCGCACCGTCTGGACCTGGTCGACGCTCACGAAGTCCAACGGCCACGACGCCAACAGCTTCGCCCACCTGCCGGACCGCATGCCCTTCGTCCACGTGGTGCGGGGCGTGCGGCGGGACGGCGAACTCGACGGCGAGATGGTGACGCGGACCTCGCGGATCCTCCGCCTGGAGGGGCGCCCCGAGGGCGGCGACGGCGACACCTTGGCGATCGTCAGCCACCGCGACGACCTGACCGTGGACCCCGAGGTGACGACGCCGTGGGGGGCGCGGATCAGGACGCCGCACAGCGTCGACCACGTGTTCCGTTACGAGAACGCGCCGCACCAACGGCCGCGCGAGGTGGACGTCGCCGAGGACGGCCTGCGCTTCCGCGGCACGGCCGGCGCCATCCGGCTACGGCACGACGGCCGGCGGCAGCTCGCCCTGTTCCACGGCACGGTCATCGGCGCCGGCGACGTCACGCTGACCACCGGCGATCCGGAGCTCGGCATCAGCCTCGACTACCGCGAGCCGCGCGCGATCGAGGGCACGTACGTCACGCGAAGACCGACGAAGGCGCTGCTGCGCGTCGCGAGCGGGCTGGGCGAGGCGCGAGTCTTCGTCGACGGCGCCCCGGCGCAGGCCTACCGGGTCAGCGACGAGGAACTCTCCGTCGAACTGCCCGAGGGACGGCATCGGTGGGAGCTCACCGAGGGCGCGCCTCGTCCGGTGCCATCGCGCGTGGTGCGGACCGAGAGCGTCAGCGGCGGGGCCGTCGTGCACTTCACCCGCGTCGCGGCGGCCGACTCGTACGAGGTACAGCTCAGCACGGACAACGGTACGACGTGGGAGACCGTCGGCTCCGCGCGACGGAGTCCGTACACGCTTCACGGTCTGACGAACGGCGCCAAGTACCACGTCCGCGTCATCGCCGGGAACGGCGCGCGCCGAAGCGATCCCGGCCAGGACTATCCGATCTACGCGACCGGCGAGCGTCCCCCCGCCCCTGACGGGCTCAGGCTCCGGCTGGCGGACGGCGGCGTGACCGCGACGTGGGGTGAGGTCCTCGGCGCGAGCCGGTACCGCCTGTATCGGCGGCGCAAGGGCGACGTCGGATACCGGGAGGTCTTCGCGGGCCTGGCCTTCAGTCACCGTGACGACGTGGCCGGTGTGGTGCCGGGCTTCGCCGAGCCGTCGTCCGGCGAGCTGCCCGCGGGCATCACGGTCTACGAGTACGCCGTCGCCGCCGAGAACGGCGCCGGCATCGGGCCGGAGTCGCCCCCGGTCGACACCGATCCGCGCGGCTGGCGGCACTGGGAGCCGCCGGTCGAGGCCGCGTTCCGGCGTCAGCACACCTACAACCAGCCCCCTTACACGCTCGATCCGGTGACGCCGGCGCACTACGACCGCGCGGAGCCGCCGGCGCCGCTTCCGGCCCTCGACGAGACGTGGGACGGCCACTGATGGCGCACCGGATCCTCGTCACGGGGGCGGCCGGCCGCGTCGGAACGGCGCTCCGTCCGCTGCTGGCCCGGCCTGGCAGGACGCTGCGTCTGCTCGACATCGCGCCGCCGGCCCCCGGGCCGCCGGACGAACCCGTGGAACTCGTCGAGGCGTCCTTCACCGATCAGGGCGCGCTTGACGAGGCGTGTCAGGACGTGGACGCGGTCATACACCTCGGCGGGCTCAGCGGCGAGGCTCCGTGGGAGCAGATCCTGGCGGCCAACGTCGACGGCACGCAACGGGTCCTCGAAGCCGTCCGCCGACAGGGTGTGCCGAAGGTCGTCCTCGCCTCCAGCATCCACGCCGCGGGATTCCTGACCCGCGACGACGGTCTCCTTCCGGCAGACGCGCCGCCACGTCCGGACACCTACTACGGCGTCAGCAAGGCGGCGGTCGAAGCCCTCGGCAGCCTCTACCACTCCCGGTTCGGGATCGACGTCAGCTGTCTGCGGATCGGGGCGTTCCGGCCGCGTCCGGTCTCGCTGCCCGACCTCGCGGTGTGGCTCTCGCACGAGGACGCGGCGCGGCTGGTCGAGGCGTGCCTCGCCGCGGACCCGCCGGGGTTCCGGATCCTGTGGGGCATCTCGGCGAACACCCGCCGCTGGTGGTCGCTCACCGAGGGTGAGACGATCGGCTACCGGCCGCGCGACGACGCCGAGAGCTTCGCGGACGCCATCGCGGGGGCCGACGCCTTCGACCCCGCCGATCCCCTTCTCCACCGGGTCGGCGGCGGGTTCTGCACCATGCCACTCGGCTGAGCCCCGGGCCCGCGCCGTAAGGGACCTGGGGACACGAGCGCCCGATGGCGATCGACGAGGCCTACTTGCCCGCTGCGAGGGTGGCCGCGACGAGGGCGTTGGCGTGGCCGTGCCCCAGGCCGTGCTCGGTCTTGAGCCAGGCGACGAGTTCCATGTGCTTGGTCAGCGGCGAGGAACTGATGAGGTCCTGCCACTCCTGGATGGGGCGGCCGTACGTCTTCTCGATCGAGGGGAAGTAGCTGGCGGGGCCGTTCGCCGGTGCGGTCATGTCTGGGGTCCTGTCTGATCATGGATGCTGACTTGGTGTCGGGCTGATGGGTGACTCTACAGCTGGGCGGTGCGGGCGGTGCCGGACGGTGGTCGCGGTGAGCCGCACCCCCGTTCATTCTCATTATCGATAGTGATAATGTCCTCCTGTGAGTACCTCGACAGAGCGCTGGGCCGAGCTGGCGCTTCATCCCGTGCGCATCCGGATCCTGGTTGCCGTGGTAGGCGCTCGCCGTACGGCGTCCGATCTGGCCGGCCTGCTGCCTGACGTGCCGCAGGCCACGCTGTACCGGCAGATCGCCACCCTCGCCAAGGCGGGCATGCTGGAAGTGGTGGAGGAGCGCAAGGTCGGAGGCGCGACCGAGCGGGTGTACGCGGTGCCGGAAGGCGGGGTGACACCCACCGCCGAAGTGCTGGCCTCGACCTCCCCGGAGGAGCACGCGCGGTATTTCACCATGTTCGTCAGCAGCCTGCTGGCGGAGTTCTCGCGTTACCTCGCCAGGGAGCACGTCGACCTGGTGGCCGACGGCGTCGGCTACCAGCAGCTGGTGATGCATCTGGATGACGAGGAGTTCATCCGGTTCGCGCAGGGGTTCGCCGAGCTGGTGCAGCCCCTGCTCGCACATGAGCCCGGACCTGGCCGCACACCTCGGCTGCTGGCGACGGTCCTCCTTCCCCTGACGAAAGGCTGACCCGTGGCAACGGTCATGATCGCTGAAGGTTTGATCACTATCGAGTTCGGTCCGTGGGAGCGGTTGTTCACCGGGCGCGCCCGGCACACCGTCCCCCTGACGGCGGTACGGCAGGCGGCCGCCACGGGGCAGCCGCTGCGAGTCCCGCGCGGCCCGCGCAAAGGACTGACGGTGTCGGGCCACACCAAGATCGGCGTGTGGGGCGTCTTCGGTGGACCGCGGCAACTGGTCGCGGTCCACCGCCACCTGCCCGGATTGCACCTGCTGCTGGATCGCGCGAGCTCCGGTGACGAATTCGACGAGGTCGTCGTCTCGGTCCCCGACGCCGAGCGCCTGGCTGAGGCCGTCAGGGCCGTGGTCGCGTGAGCGGCATCGAGGTGCGCAACCTGAGCAAGAGGTACGGCCCGGTCACCGCCGTCGACGACCTCAGCTTCACCGTCAGGCCCGGCGCGGTCACCGCTTTCCTCGGCCCGAACGGCGCAGGCAAGACGACGACGATGCGCATGATGGTCGACCAGGTCGCGCCCACGTCCGGCAACGTGACGATCGGCGGGCGCCGCTACCGCGACATCCCGCGTCCGACCACCGTGGTAGGGGCGGTCTTCGACGCCGCCTCCTTCCACCCGCAGCATTCGGCCAGAGACCATCTGAAGATCTACGCCGCGATGGGCGGATACCCCGGCGACCGCGTCGAGGAGCTGCTCAGCCTGGTCGGTCTGGCCGAGGCCGCCGGGCGCAAGACGGGCGGGTTCTCCACCGGCATGCGGCAGCGGCTCAACCTGGCCACCGCCCTGCTGGGTGATCCCCGGGTCCTGCTGCTGGACGAGCCCAGCAACGGCCTGGACCCCGAGGGCATGGCCTGGCTGCGCTCGTTCCTGCGCGGTCTGGCCGACGGCGGGCGCACCATCCTGGTCTCCAGCCACGTCCTGAGTGAGGTGCAGCAGGTCGCCGACGACGTGGTCGTCATCAGGCAGGGGCGACTGCTGACCGCCGGCCCGCTGTACGAGTTGTCCAGCGCGGCGCAAGCCGTACGGGTGACCACTCCCGACGCCACCCGGTTGAGCCAGATCCTGGCGCGCGAGGCCGACCTGGTCGACGCCGACGGCCCGCAGGGCCTGCGGGTACGCGGGCTCGACCCCGCCCAGATCGCCGACCTGGCCGCCGCCCACGGGCTGCGCATCCACGGCCTGACCACCGAACATCCCAGCCTTGAGCAGCTCTTCCTCGACCTGACCAGCGAACGGACCCACGCATGAAGCCCCTGATCCACGCGGAGTTCCGCAGGCTGCTGGCGACCCGGATGTGGCTGGGGACCCTGCTCGTGGCCGCCCTGCTCGGCGGCGGCCTGATCGGCCTGCTGGCCATCGTCGGGCCGGAGAACTTCCAGCCCCCGATGCCAGGGCTGCACACCGAAGCCGGGGTGCGCGCCGTTCTCGGATTCCTCGGATTCACCGCCTTCATCCCCGCCGCGATCGGCACCCTGGCGGTGACCTCCGAGTACCGGCACCGGACCATCAACTTCACGTTCCTGTTCGCGCCGGATCGCTGGCGGGTGCTGGCCGCCAAACTGATCACCTACGGCTTGGCCGGCATGGTCTACGGACTCGTCCTGTCGGGCAGCGCCGCCGTGGCGTTGTTCGGCGCCGCCGCGGCCCGCGGCGTCAACCTGGGCCTGCCCTCGGCGACCATCGTCGAACTGCTGACCCGCCTGGCGGTCGCGATGGTCGCCTACACGGTGCTGGGCGTGGGCATGGGCGCGCTGATTCGCCACCAAGTCGCGGCGTTGGGCGTGGTGATCGGCTACCTCTACGGCGGGGAACTGCTGCTCATGATGATCCCGGGTGTCCGCAACCTGTATCCGTGGCTGCCCGGCGGCGCGACCGCGGGGCTGACCGACTTCACCGCGGTGTCCGACGCCCTCGCCCAGCAGCTGTCCAGCGAACCCGTCCGGCTGCTGCCTCCTGTGGCCGGGGCGCTGGTCCTGCTCGGGTACACAGCGCTGGCGATCGCGGCGGCGCTGGTCAAGCCGATGCGCCGGGACGTCGTGTGACCCGATCAGGTGAGTTCCTCGACTATGCGTTCGCAGCGCACGGGGTCTTCGGTGAATCCGGCGTCCAGACCCCACAGCAGGTAGTCCACCGAGCGCAGCACCGCCCACGAGCGGGCCCGGTGCCGGTCCATCTCGGCCGCTTCGATCAGCGCGTCGAGGCACCACCGAAGCCGACGGCCGCCGGCCATCTCGTCGTAGCGGGTCCAGAGCAGCTGACCCGCCTGGTACTCGATCGCGCCCACAAGGGGCAGGGGGTCCACGGCGAGCCACGGTTCCCGGCGTCCCGGTAGCACCTGCAGGTAGTGCAGGTCGCGGTTGACCATCTCGGACGGTCGCTCGGCCGCCATCTCCCCCGCCAGCCCGAGCGCGATGTCGAGCACCCGGGCCGGGAATGGCCGCCCGACCGCCTCCCACCGGTCACGCAACGACCCACGCAGCTCGGCAGCCACCTCCCACGTGGAGCGGAAGTCGCCGACCGCCGGTACGGCCAGCCGGCGCAGTAGCCGTCCGATGAGCGGAACGGCGTCCTCCAGCGGCAGGTCACGCAGGGACCTGCCGGGGTCAAGCCGTTCCAGCAGCATCGCGCCGCCGGACGGGGCCGCGTCGACCAGCAGGACCATGGCTCGCCCGTTCCACACCCGCAGCGCCTTGACCTGCTCGGCGACCGACTCGTCGGGCCAGCTCACTTTGAGCACCAGCGGTTCGTCACCGCGGCTGACCGGCACCGCCAGACCGTTGTCACCATGCATGGGGTCGCCATCGATCCGCAGGCCCCACCGGACGCAGTGTTCGGAGACGAGGTCGGGCAGCGCGGCCAGCCATCGCCGCCCGGCCTCGCCCTCACGCTGCCATCGGCCCCAGGCCCGGAACGACTCCGGAACCGTTATCAACTGCCGCATCCTCGTCATCCGTGGTGTCCTGTTCAGAAGCGGTTCGTCACCCGTCGTCTGCGGGTGGCCTCTCGCGCTGCCGGACGCGGCCGAGAGGGATGAATCACTCCGCAGCCGTGGGTGCGGTGCCGCAAGCCTATCCACCCCCGGGCCGAGCGCGTCCGCTCCTCCTTCTCGCCGCCGCCCGCGCGGCGGTGTCCGAGGCCCGGCGTCCGGTGCTGAGCAGCCCCAGGATCAGGATGCCGACGCCGAGCCCGAGCACCATCCACCACACGCCGTGCTCCGCCGTGGTGTAGGCCGTCCCGCCGCGGGCCAGGGCCGGCCCCACGGTCGTTCCGGCGATCGCGACGCCGAGGGTGGTGCCGGTCTGCCGGCCGGCGGAGGCCAGTGAGGTGGCCACCCCGGCCATCGAGCGAGGCATTGCGGAGACCGCCGTGTTGGTGATCGGCGGGTTGACGGTGCCCAGGAAGATACCGAACGGCAGAAAGGTCGCGAGCACGGCCGGCAGCGGGGTGGCCGGCCCCAGCCAGATCGACGCGCCGCCGCCCAGCGCCAGCGCGGCCCCGGAGACCACCAGCGGCAGCCTGGGACCGCGCGCGCCGACCAGCCGGCCGGTGCGCGGGGAGAGCACCACGACCAGCGCCCCGACCGGGAGCAGGCACAGCCCGGCCGTCAGCGCCGACATGCCGCGCACGTCCTGAAGGTACTGGGTGGTCACGAACAGGAACGCGCCGAACGCGCACAAGGCGAACAGCGCCATCACGATCGCCGAGCTGAACGGCACGCTGCGAAACAGGCGCAGCTCCAGGAGCGGGTCGGCACGACGTGGTTCGTAGCAGAGGATGCCCAGCGCGCCGAGCACGGCGACGGCGAGCAGGCCGAGGATGACCGGCGAGGTCCAGCCCGACCATCTGGACTCGATGATCGCGTAGACGAGGCTGCCCAGCATCAGGATCATCAGGGTCTGGCCCACCGGGTCGAACCGCCGCGTCCGGGCGGCGCGGGACTCGGGCACGAACAGCGCGGCGCACACGATCGCGGCGGCCACGATCGGCACGTTGATCCAGAAGATGGAGCGCCAGCCCAAGCCGTCGACCAGGGCGCCGCCGAGGATCGGCCCCAGCGCCAGCGACAGGCCGGTCATCGAGCCGAACACGCCGATGGCCCTGGCCCGCTCAGCCGGGTCGGGGAACGTGGTGGCGACGATCGCCATCGCCACCGGGTTGAGCATCGTGCCACCGACGGCCTGCAGCGCACGCGCCGCGATCAGCCAGCCGATGCTCGGCGCCAGGCCGCACAGCACCGAGCCGAGCCCGAAGGCGGCGAGGCCGACCTGGAAGACGCGCCGACGGCCGACCCGATCGGCGGTGGACCCTGCCAGCACCAGGAAGCCGGCCAGCACCAGGGTGTACGCGTCGACCGTCCACTGCAGGCCGGGCACCGAGGCGTGCAGGTCGCGACGGATCGTCGGCAGCGCGACATTGACGATGGAGATGTCCATCACCACGACGACCACGCTGGCACAGCAGATCGCGAGCACCAGGAGCCGGCGGCGTCGGCTGAGCTCGCCGGCCGTGGTCTGGAGCAGCGTTGAAGAACTCATGACCACGACGTTCGGACTTGGAGCGCGCTCGAAGTCAAGCCGGGCCTGAGCGTCGCCGAACCGCCCGCCGCACCGGGTCAGCGTGCACGCCCCCGCCAAGCAGCGAGCCCACGGCCCCGCTTCGGCGTTGTCATGACGGGCTCAACGCAGCCCGACGAGCCACGACCTGACGAGCCGTCAGCCCATGACGTGCAGAACAGGCACCCTGGCCTGGGAAATGGAGAACTGCGACTGGGGTACTAGCGCGAATCCCGCTCCGCCGCCTCGGCGATGCGCTTGATGTTCGCCAACCGGCGATCCCAGTCGGCCGCGAGCGCGGCCATCCACTGCGCCGTCGCGTCCAGCGCAGCGGATCGCACCGCGTAGCGCACCTCGCGTCCGACCCGGCTGCCGGACACCAGCCCGGCGGCGTCCAGGACGGCGAGGTGCTTGACCACCGCCTGCCGCGAGACGGGAAGCCGTTCGGCGAGCGTCGTCGCGGTGGCCTCGCCCTGCGCGGCGAGCAGATCGAGCATCTGACGTCGCGTCGGGTCGGCCAGCGCGACGAGGACGCTGTCGATGGCGCTGTGACGCTCGTCCGTCACGCGTGCGCCTGTTCGGCGCGCGTCTTGAGCGCGTCGAACACCTGGGGCCAGCCTCCGGTGTTGTCCTTGACCGCCTGCTGGCGCAGTTCCTCGGACGCGGCCAGCGCCGCGAATCCGCTCTCGACGACGCGGAGCCGCGTCTTGTCGCCTTCCGGGGTCAGGGTGAACTCCACGAGGGTGCTGTTGTCCTCGCGCAGCTCTTGCCCGGGGAACGCGCTGGCCCAGCGGTAGGCCACGTACGTCGGCGGCTCGACCTTCTCCACGCGCACCGGGAAGTCGCCGTACTCCGCGTTCTTCGCCACCATCGACTCGCCTTCTCTGGCCACGGTGCCGGGCAGGTTCGCCGGGTCGGCCACCCAGAACCCGGGTTCGGTCACCAGCGACCAGACCCGCTCCAGGGATGCCGCGATCAGTGTCTCGCGTTCGATCCGATCCTCGCTCATGGGGAACTCCTTCGCTGTCGCCGTTTGATGCAACCCTAGAGTTGCACGTCACCTCCTTCAGGCGCAACCCCAGAGTTGCGCTTTGCGGGTGTAGTGGCGAGGCGAGCACGGCTGCGCCCCTGGCGAACGCCCGCACCTCACGTCCGTACCCCGCGGTAGCGTCACATCATGCTGATCATCGATGGCGTCAAGATCGCCTATGAGGAGGCCGCTCCGAGTGCCCCGGCGGGCACTGTCGTACTCGTGCACGGATCGGCTGCTGACATGCGCCTGTGGAACCACCAGTTCCGGGCCCTGTCGGAGACCTATCGCGTGATCCGCTACGACTGGCGAGGCCATGGCCGTTCCGGCGACGCCGAGGGCGAGGTGTGCCACCACGAGGACCTGCTCGCCGTCATGGACGCGCTGGAGGTCGAGCGGGCGGCGCTGGTCGGCAGCTCCGATGGCGGCAAGCACGCCACTGAAGCCACCCTCGCCGCCCCCTCCCGGGTCGCCGCGCTTGTCCCGATCTGCTCGAGCTTGGCCGGTCACACGTGGCCACCGGAGATGCTGGACCAAGCCCGCGAGCGAGTCCACAGCTCAGTCCCCGCCGACCGCCTGGCCCGGTACCGTGCGGGCACCGCCGACCACGTGGCCCCGGAGGACGTCCGCGCGATGGCCGAGGCCCACACGCTCTGGCAGGTCGCGGGCCCCGACCGCGGCCGCGACGCCCTCACCGACGAGGCGTGGGAGGCCGCGGTGGAGATGTGCCGCCTGGTGTTCGAACGCTCCTGGACCGGCCCCAGGTCCACCCAGCGCTTCCTCGACCCGACCGCCGCCACCCGCCTGCACGAGATCACCGCCCCGACCCTGGTGATCAACGGCCTGTCGGACGTGCCCGGCATCCAGGAGGTCTCGTCGCTGCTCGCGGCGGGCATCTCCGGCGCCCGACGCATCGACCTCCCCCAAACCGGCCACCTACCACCGCTCGAGCGACCATCGGAGGTAACGGCGGCCCTGACGACGTTCCTCTCAGACGTCTTCAACCACTGACCGAGACGGTGGAGACGAACATCTCCCGGCCCGGCCTACGGCCGACGGGCCAGGCGGCGCCGCCCGACGGAGCCGGCTCTGTCGTTGCGGGCTTCACTCGCGCCGGCGACGGGACCGGGGACGGGTGTGCTGGCGCGTGGGGCATCAGAGGCTCTTGCCCGAATTGACTGCGGCCAGGAGGGCGGTCGCCGCCGCTCGGGCGTCGTGGGCCGCGGCGCCTGTGTTGTCGACCAGGCCGCGGGCCTTGACGCCGTTGTAGAGCAGCAGGAGTTGCCGGGCCAGGGCCGCCGGCTGCGGGGCGCCCGCCTCGCCCCCCAGACGCTCGAACAACGCGAGCATGCGCTCGTCATGTTGCGCCAGGGCGTGATACGAGGGGTGCTCGGGCGAGAGGAAGGACGCCGCGCTGTTCACGAGGATGCAGCCGTGGTAGGCCGGGTCCGGTAGATCGGCCGTGAGCAGGTCGAACGGGGCAAGGAGTCGAGACAGCGAGTCGCCCTTGCGTCGGTCGAGTTCAGCGTCCAGCGTGGCGAACCACTCCTCGCACGCCGCGGTGAGCATGGTGCCGATGAGAGCGTCCTTGGACGTGAAGTGTGCGTAGACGGTCGGCTTCGCGACGCGGGCGCGCTCGGTGACGGCATCGATCGAGACGTTGTAGCCGTCGGCATAGAACAGTTCACGAGCGGCTTCGAGCAGCCGCTGGCGGGCGGACGGGCGTGACATGAGGGCATTCTAACCGGTTAGTTCAGTGTGATATCTTTTCCTACTGATTTAACCGGTTAGTTCAGTGGAGGAATGAATGCGAGCCCTGGTCTACGATCCCGACGCCGCGCGAGGCGTGCGTTTCGCCGAGGTGGACGAGCCGAGGCCGCTGGCCTCGCAGGCACTGATCAAGGTCGAGGTGGCGTCTCTGAACTTCGGCGAACTCGCCTTCTCGGCCCGGCAGCTTCGCCCCGGCCAGGTCTTCGGGAAGGACGCCGCGGGTGTCGTGGTGCGAGCCGCCTCCGACGGCTCCGGCCCGCCGGAGGGGGCGCGCGTCACGTCGTTCGGGGGGACGGGCGGATGGGCCGAACTGCGGGCCGTCGACACGGCCGATCTGGCAGTCGTTCCTGATCATGTAGATCTCGGCGCTGCCGGCGCCCTTCCGGCGGCGGGTGTGACTGCGCTGCAAGCCGTCCGCCGGCTGGGCTCGGTGCTCGGCCGCCGGGTGCTCGTGACCGGAGCGTCCGGTGGCGTAGGACGATTCGCCGTGCAACTGGCCGCGCGGGCGGGTGCGCACGTGGTCGCTTCGGTGGGGAGCCTCGAACGCGCCGAAGGGCTGCGCAGGCTGGGTGCCGCCGAGATCGTGGTGGGGCCGCCGACCGACCCCGTGTTCGGGGTGCTCGACAACGTGGGCGGCGCCCTGTTGGCCGAGGCGTTCGAGCGCCTCGAAGACGGCGGCATCGCCCTGTCCATCGGCTGGGCATCACGTGAGCCCACGGTCATCGACTTTGAGGAGCTCAGGATGCTGGGCGGACGCAGGCGTCTCGAACCCTTCGGGGTCTCCGGCCCGTTCGGTCCGGATGTCGCCCACCTGATCCAGTTGCTGGAGAGGGAGGAACTTGATCCGCAGATCGGCTGGCGAGGCCCCTGGGATCAGGTGGGCGAAGCGGTGGATGCTCTGTTCGGCCGCCGCATCCAGGGCAAGGCCGTACTCGTACTGCATGGCTAGTGCCTCGTCCCGCCGCGGATCTGATCACCACCGATCAGGTCCGCAGCGAGTCGCGTCTCCTCCTGCGCGTCGGCGCCGGTCAGGTGCGGAGGAAGGCCAGGATGGAGTCGGTCTGGCCGAAGATCGCGTGCCCGACTCCGGGCAGGAGCCGCACGGTCGCATGCGGGACGCACCGGCGGATGCGCCGGGCGGTGTCGGCGGAGTCGAACAGGGCGTCGCGGTCTCCGACCGTCACCAGCATGGGGAGGGTCAGGCTGCGCAGCGCGTCGTCGGAGAACACGGGCAGGCGGGCGGTGCGCGGCTTGAACTGTGCGAAGGTCAGCATCAGGTCGTCGAGGACGGATTCGTCCTGCAGGTCTTCCAGGCCTGCGACGGTTCGTGCGGATCGGCGTACGCCCCGGCGCCCGAAGAGGCGGAGAAGGACGGCCTTGAACAGCCAGGCCGACCTGGTCCTGCCCACGCCGCCGGGGCACAGCAGGGCCAGGCGCGTCACCCGATCGGGCCTGCGGGTGGCGTAGTCCAGGGCCGTCCAGCCGCCGAGTGAGATGCCGACGATCGCGGTGCTGGTGATGGCGAGGGCCTCCAGCACGTCGTCCAGCCACAGGGCGTAGGCGTCGGAGTCGAGGGGCGGGCGGGAGGGTGCGCTCAGGCCAGGTTCCCCGATGAGGTCGATGGCGTGGACGCGGAAGTGCCGCGACCAGGTGGTGACGTCGCTCCGCCACATCGTGGTGTTCGCCCCCGAGCCGTGCAGCAGGAGCACGGGCGGCGCTTGTTCGGGGCCGGAGGCGATGACGAAGGTCTCACCCTGGCGGGTCGGCACGCGGATGTGCTCGGCGGGAACCGGCCAGGTGCGCAGCGCCTCCTGGTAACGGCGCTGAATCTCACGCGCGCCGGCTTCGGACTTGTAGATCGCGCTCATGACGCGAGCACCCTCTTATTGTACACAAAATTACCCTAACCTTCCTCATATAACGGCGCAACAGGGAAGGTTTCGAGGTGTCCTCCTCCCCAAATGGCCTGTGTTGGGTGCTACTTTGGGGAAGCACAAGGAACCCTCACCGAGGATGGCGGCCGTGGTACAGCAGTTCTACTCGGTGGATCAGGTGGCGGGCCTGCTCGATCTCCACGTCAAGACGGTGCGGGCCTACGTACGCGACGGGCGGCTCAAGGCGACGCGGGTCGGCAAGCAGTACCGGATCGCCCGGGAGGATCTCGAGGCGTTCACCGGCGCGCCCATGTCACCTCCGCCCGCCCGAGAGGCACTCCACGCGGAGGTGTCCAGCATCGTGCAGATCGACGCGATCGGCCGCGAGGCGACGATACGCCTGACCAACACGGTCCTGGCCCTCGTCCACGGCCGGCACAGACGCGACGACGGCGACCACCTACGCGTCGAAACCGTCTACGACGAGCAACGGGCCACGCTGAAGATCATCATCCTGGGTGATCTGGACACCACGGCGGAGGTGCTCCGGGTTGTCGACACGCTGATCGACCAGCCGGCGTGACCAGCCCGCACCCTTGCCTGGAAGAGAGCGGAGCTCAGGCAGGTGACGTGCCCGCCAGGATGCGTTCCAGGGTGCGTCGGCCCAACCGGCTCATGACCGGGTTGCTTTCGACGTAGTACCAGACGAGCCCCAGGGCCTGCACGAAGGCCCACGCTCTGCCTCGCTCCCATTCGAGGTCATCGCACCGAAGGTCCTCGCGGAGCACCTGCCGCGGCCCGGCCTCGAGCAGATGCCAGGCACTCACCAGATCCAGAGCAGGGTCAGCCGGTCCGAAGCCGCCGACGTCGAGAATCCCGGCGAGCCGGCCGGCGGACACGAGCACGTTGCCGGGAATGAGATCGCTGTGGGTCATCACGTCGGCTGAGTCGCGCGGCAGGCTTCGCAGGGTCGCCCACATGCGGCGAAGGCGGGGAACGTCCAGGAGGTGTTCGCTGTGCCTGAAACAGGTCTCCATCCACTCGTCGTGGGAGCGAAGGTCGCCTCCTCGGCCGTTGCCGGCGAACGTGCGGCCGCGCGTGTCGATGGCGCGCAGGTCGCCGATGAGATCGGCCAGGTCGTGCGCGAACGCGACCGATTCGCCCGGGTCCTCGTCGGTGGCCACGACGCCGGGCAGCCACGTCTGCGCCGACCACGGAAGCGGGTAGCCGGCCCCGGGTTCACCAAGGGCGACCGGCTCGGGCGTGCGAAACCGGGTGCGGCCTACCAGCTCGCGGGCCGCTTCCGCCTCGGACTCCAGCCAGCGTCGCGTCGCGTCGACGTCCCCGGGTTGCAGCGGGAACCGGGCTGCGAACCCGTCGCCGATGCGGAAGACGGCGTTGACCGTTCCCTGGACGGCGATGCTCCTGATAGGCAGGCTCCGCCACTCGGGGAGCTGCTCGTCCACCAATGTGCGCACCGTCTCGGGTGACACCGTCAGCTGGTTGGCGTGCATCTTCACGCCGGGAGCGTTTCGCGTCCCGGCCTTCGGCTGCAACGTGTTTTCGGTGGCACGAGCGTCATGAGCCAGGCCTGCGAGGTGCTGGACTATCTGCCTCGACCTGCCTGAACGGGCGCGCGGGCTCGGCGGCCGATGTCACCTCTGTACAGGATGACCCGATACCGTGAAGATCGTGACCGTGGTCGATGATGAGCTGGAACTGCGTCTGTCGTCGGAGGCGGACCGTGAGTGGATCTACCGTCTGCGGCACGAGGTGTACGCGCGGGAACTCGGCCAGCACTCCCCCAATCCCGCCGGGCTGCTCACCGACGACCTCGACGAGGGCAACGTCTACCTTGTGGCGGCTCTCCACGGCGCACCGGCCGGGTTCATCAGCGTGACGCCACCGTGGGCGGGCCGCTACTCGATCGACAAATACCTGCGCAGAGACGACCATCCGGCGCTGCGCGCGGACGGCCTGTTCGAGATCCGGATCCTGACCGTCGATCCGAGCCGCCGGGGCGAGCTGATCGGCAAGCTGCTGATGTACGCGGCGCTTCGCTGGGTGATGGCGCACGGAGGCAGGAACATCGTGGCCTTGGGCCGGGTCGAGTTACTGCCGATGTATCTGGGGCTGGGGCTGGCGTCCACCGGTGTGGCGGTGCGCTCGGGGCCGTCGACTTCCAGCTCCTGACCGGCGACGTGGCCGAACTCACCGATCGGACCGTGCGGCAGTACGGCCCGCTGCTGCGTGATCTTCGGCGGACGGTCCGCTGGCGGCTGGAGCTCGCCTTCCTGCCCGAGGACGAGTCGTGCGCGCACGGCGGCGCCTCCATCGAGGCACTGGGCCGCGGGTTCGACACCCTGGACGCGCACCGCGACGTGGTACCCGCCGACGTGCTCGACGCCTGGTTTCCGCCGGCTCCCGCCGCGGTCGCGGCCCTGACCGACGGGCAGCGTTGGATCGCGCGGACTTCTCCGCCCGCGCAGGCCGGCGGCCTCATCGAGGAGATCGCACGTCGCCGGGGCGTACCCGAGGAGGCCGTCGCCGTCGGCGCGGGCTCGTCCGACCTGATCTTCCGTGCGTTCCGCACCTGGCTGGACGCCTCCAGCCGGGTGCTGCTGATCGATCCCTGCTACGGCGAGTACGCGCACGTCGTGGAGCGGGTGATCGGCTGCCGCGCCGACCGGTTCCCGCTGCGTCGCGAGGAGGGCTGGCGGATCGACCCGGAACGCTTCGCCCACGCCCTGCGGGAACGCTACGACCTGGTGGTCGTCGTCAACCCCAACAATCCGACCGGGGTGCACCTCGACGCGGCCGAGCTGCGGGAGGTGCTGGCGGGCGCGCCGGGCGGGACCCGGTTCTGGATCGACGAGGCCTACGTCGGTTACGCCGGCGCGGGGCAGTCGCTGGAGCCGTACGCGGCGGAGGCCGACAACGCCGTCGTGTGCACGTCGCTGTCCAAGATGTACGCCCTGTCGGGTCTGCGGGCGGCCTATCTCACCGCGCCGCCGCGGCTCGCGGCCGAGCTGCGGCGCTGGACCCCGCCGTGGGCGGTGAGCCTGCCCGCCCAGATCGCCGCGGTGCACGCCCTGCGCGATCCGGCGTACTACGCGGCGCAGTGGGCGAAGACGGTGGTCCTGCGTGCCGAGCTGGTCGCGGCGCTCACCGCGATCGGCGCGGATCTGCAGGTCAGCGAGTCGGTGGCGAACTTCGTGCTGCTCACGCTGCCCCCGGGCGGGCCGGGTGCGGCCCGGCTTGTCGACCGGTGTCGGCGGCAGGGGGTGTTCCTGCGAGACCTGTCGCCGCTGTCCCCGGCGTTCGAGGGCAGGACGGTGCGGATCGCGGTGCGCGACGCCGCGGCCAACGCCCGGGTGGCGGCCGCCGTCGCCGAGGTGCTGCGCGTTCCGCTTGGCGTGGCGTGACCGAAGTCGCCGAGCTGGTCCCCTACCTCGCCGGCGCGCTGCTCGTCGGCGGCGTCGCCGTCGCCCTGTCGAGGCGGCGGGAGTACGTGCTGCGGTGGTGCGCCTGGGCGGTCGGCGTGCCCGTCGTGGTCGCCGCCCTGTACCTCGGCCCC
>NZ_JBEXUP010000076.1:0-42081 GCF_040614375.1 Nonomuraea sp. NPDC005983 | reverse complement strand
CGCGACCGGCGACACCCCCCTCGCCGGCAGCCACACACTGACCGGGGCCGACCGGCTGGTCACCGGGCCCGACGAGCGGGTGGAGCTGAGCCGCCCCGGCGCCGGGCAGCCGCACCCGGCCGTCCACCTCGAGGGCGGCGTGGTGCACGGCGGCGGCCTCGTGGGCGACCTCAGCGAGGACGCCGCGTCCAGGCCGTTCGCGGGCGAGGCCAGGCCGCTGGGCGGCGAGCGGGCCGCCGCCACGCCGCTCACCAGCGAGATGCCCAGCACCGGCGTCTACACCGACCCCGAGCTGGTGCCGCAGAGCCCGCCGCCCGCGGAGCGGCCGCAGGTGCCGATGGCGCCCTACCCCCTGTCGGGGCCCGATCAGTCCGCCGTGCAGGGGCCTCAGTCGTCCAGCACGTCGGGGCCGCAGCCGTCGGTGCAGGGCCCGCCCTCCGGGCCGCAGCCGCCGGTGGTGGAGCCGTCGCCCTACCTGCCGGCCTCCGAGCCGCCGCCGCTGCCCGTCGAGCCGCAGCCCGGCCCGTTCCCGTCCTTCGACGAACCGGCGCCCGCGGGCAACGGCGCCGGGCCCGAGACCTTCGACCAGCCGTCCCCGCACTTCGACCCGGTCACGCCGTTCGACCAGGGCCCGCCCCGCGAGCAGCCGTTCGACCAGCCGGGGCCGCCGCCGTTCGACCAGCCCGGCCCGCCGCCGTTCGACCAGCCGGTGCCGCCGCCGCAGGAGCAGCCCGACCATGGCGACCGCCCGCTGGTCTACGGGGTCGACTGCAAGAACGACCACTTCAACGACCCCCGGGTGCCGTACTGCGCGGTGTGCGGCATCGCGCTCGTGCAGCGCACGCTCGTCCCCTACAAGGGCCCGCGTCCCTCGCTCGGCGTGCTCGTCCTCGACGACGGCACCACGCTGACCCTGGAGAGCGACTACCTGCTCGGCCGCGACCCCGAGCGGGCGCCCGAGGTGGCGGGCGGCTCCGCCCGCCCCGCCAAGGTCACCAGCCCCGACGGCTCGGTCTCCCGCCGCCACCTGCGCGTGGCGCTCGACGGCTGGGACGTCAACCTGGTCGACCTGGGCTCGGTCAACGGCACCCAGATCCAGCCGCCCGGCGACCCCAACTTCTACGACATCCCGCCCAACGAGCCGGTCACCATCGCGCCCGGCACCACGGTCCGCGTCGGCGTCTCCCGCACGCTGCGCTTCGAGGCGCACCGGAGCTGACCCGCCACACCACGACGCCCGCGCCCCCGGGAGAGGGAGCGCGGGCGTCGCCGTCGTTACGCCACCAACGGGCTGACGAGCAGGACCAGCGCCAGGCCGACGACCGAGATCACCGTCTCCATCAGCGACCACGACTTGATCGTCTGCCCGACCGACAGTCCGAAGTGCTCCTTGACCAGCCAGAAGCTCGCGTCGTTGACGTGCGAGAAGAACAACGACCCGGCACCAGCAGCGACGTCTCGCCCGTGCTGAGATGCGTCACCAGCGGAGCCAGGATGCCGGAGGCCGTACCTTCAGCTGCGTGATCAGGACGACGATGACGGCGATGCCGACGAGCGCCGCCGGAACGAGCCGTCCGCTGGAGACGGCCGCCTCCCCGGCGGCCGCGGGGAGGGGGGAGTGGTCATCATGCTTCTCCTGGTGTGCGAGGGGCCGGTTGCGGCGGGCAGGCGGTGAGATAGGCGTCGACGAGCTCGCCGACGGGCAGCGACAGGTCCAGGACGACCCCGCGCTCCCCGGGCCCGAGCGGCTCGAGCGTCGCCAGCTGGGAGGCCACCAGCGATGCGGGCATGAAGTGACCGGGCCGGTGCGCCACCCGCTGCCTGATCACCTCGGCGTCGCCGTCGAGGTGCAGGAAACTCAGCCGCGGGACGGACTCCCGCAGCAGGTCGCGGTAGGAGCGCTTGAGCGCCGAGCAGCCCATCACCGCGCCGGTCCCGGTGTGACCGGCGAGCCACGCGCCCACCGCCCGCAGCCACGGCAGCCGGTCGGCGTCGTCCAGGGGGATCCCGGCCGACATCTTGGCCACGTTCTGCGGGCTGTGGAAGTCGTCGGCGTCGGCGAACGGCACCCCCAGGCGCGCGGCGAGCGCGGCGCCGACCGTGGTCTTGCCCGACCCCGTGACGCCCATCACGACCACGAGCGGGTGCCGACCAGGGGGCTGGCGTACGTCCATGCGAACTACCTCTCGACCTCGAGTGTCGGCCAGACTGGCACGCTGTGTCATATTAATCAAGATGAAACATTGGATAAATCATACTTTTGATCCCCTCGATGCGGTGATCAGCGCGATTCGTGTGAGGATTAGCCCCTATGGGAGACGACAACCGGCCAGGGCTGCACGGCAGCGTCCTCGACCAGCTGGGCACGCTGGTGGTCTCGGGCGAGTACGCGCCGGGGCAGGTGCTCAGGATCGAGCAGCTCGAAGCCCGGTTCGGGGTGTCCCGCACCGTCGTGCGCGAGGCCATCCGGGTCCTCGAATCCATGGGCATGGTCAGCAGCCGCCGCCGCGTGGGCGTCACCGTCTCCGTCCGCGCCGCCTGGAACCTGTTCGACCCGCGCATCATCCGCTGGCGGCTCGACAGCGGCGAGCGTGAATCCCTGCTGCGCTCGCTCGGCGAACTGCGCCGCGGCGTCGAACCCGTGGCCGCCGCCCTGGCCGCCACGCACGCCACCCCCGAGCAGTGCGGCGAGCTGACCGGCGCCGTCATGCGGATGGCCGTCCACGGCAAGTCCGGCGACCTGGAGGCGTACCTCGCCGCCGACATCGACTTCCACCGCACCCTTCTCGAAGCCTCGGGCAACGAGATGCTCGGCGCGCTCACCACGGTCGTCGCCGAAGTCCTGGCGGGACGCACCCACCACCACCTGATGCCCGTCCTCCCGGAGCCGGTCGCGATCCGCTGGCACGCGGAGGTCGCACAGGCGGTGCAGGCGGGCGACCCGGTCGAGGCCGAACGCGCCATGCGCGACATCGTCGAGGAGGCCACCCGCGCGATGGTGGGCGACTAGCGCCCACGGGGCCCTCACGCGGACGAGGCGCTACCAAACGCGTGGTCGCGGGTGGCCAGCGGCACCGGCGTCGCCATGAAACCGGGCTCGCCCACCTCCGCGTCGCGCGGCAGCAGCACCGGAGCCGGCGCGCCCGCCAGTTCCTTGAGCACCCCCGACTGCCGCAGCCACCGCCGCACCCGCAGCGGATCGCCGGGCGGCCCGTGCAGGTACTGCGTGTGCGCCTCCTCGCGCAGCGGATCGACCTGGGCGAGCCCCGCGTACGACGTTCCGGCGACCGCGGCGGCCGAGCGCACGAGACGCTCGACCAGCCTGCCGGAGTCGAGGCAGGAGAACGAGGCGATGAGTTCGCGCATGGCGATATCCACCTGGCAGGATCTCATGGGAGTCCCTCGTCGAGGGCGGCGAGGCCGCGCACCCCGATCGCGCGTGCCCCGGGAACGGGGACCCTGAGTATTACCCCCAGGCAGCACCTTGAGCAGTCCCTCAACCGGAAATGGGGATTTTTCGTGACGTTGACGGACGGAGCCTGACCCATCCGATGTCGTCGGCCCGCGACCCGTCCGGATTGGGGAACAGCTCCCTGTGCACGGACTCACGGACGAACCCGGCCCGCTCCAGCACCGCCTGCGACGCCGTGTTGCTCACGACGGTGCCCGCCACGATCCGGTGCAGCGCCGTGTGCGCGAACGCCCAGTCGACCAGCAGCCGCACCGCCCGCGTCATGAAACCCCGGCCGCGGAAGTCCGGCAGCAGCGAGTACCCGACCATGCCCTGCGCGGCCAACGGCGCGACCTGGGCGAGCTGCAGGTGCCCCGCGAACGCCCCGGTGGCCGCGTCCCTGACCGCCAGCTCGATCCGCTGCCCCGACACCCACCAGTAACCGGTGTACCGGCAGCGACGCTCGTCGTCCTCCAGTGTGCCGGCCGGGCCGACTCTATAGGCGGCCACACTCGGCTCGGCCAGCATCCGGTGGACGTCGGCGGCGTCGCCGACCTCTATCGGCGTCAGCGACACGACGCCGTCGCTCAGCTCGCCGCCGTCGAAGAACGGCAGGTACGGCTCGACCGCCTCCCCGGAGTCATGGGCGAGCCTGGCGAAGGCGATGTGGTCGGTGCGCCGCCCGTCACGCAGCCTCTTGACGTCGCGCCTGCGGCCCTCCTCGGTGAAGCCCGCCTTGCGTGCCACCTGCAGGCTCGCCACGTTCTCCACCTCCGCCATCAGCTCCACGCGGTGCACGCCGCGGTCGACGGCCCACTCCGTCACGGCCCGCGCCGCCGCGCTCGCCACGCCCTTGCCCCGCGCCCACGGCGCCACCAGGTAGCCGATCGCCGCCGTCTCCCACCGGTCGGGCGCCGTGAGGCCCACCGCGCCGAGGTACTGGCCGTTCTCCGTGATCGTGAACTCCGCGCCGCCGCCGTCCCACTTGGCCGCCGCCAGTCGCAGGTACTCGTGCGCGTCGCTCAGCTCGTACGGGTCGGGCAGCAACGGCAGGAACCTGGCCGTCACCGGGTCGGTGCAGGCCCTCACCACCGCTTCGGCGTCGCCCGAGACGGGCGCTCGCAGGACCAGCGAGCCGGTGGAGATCACTTCGCGCGGAAACATCCCCCATAGATATCGCGCGTCAGCGCTCGCTCGAAAGCCCTATAACCTTGCCGCCATGGGTTTCCGCAGGCATGGGCCTTTCCAGGTGGGGGATCAGGTGCAGCTCACCGACCCCAAGAACAAGCGTCACACGATCACGCTCAAGCAGGACGGCGTCTTCCACACGCACAAGGGCGCCATCCCGCACAGCGACCTGATCGGGCAGCCTGAAGGCTCCGTGGTGCGCTCCTCCGGCGGCACCCTCTACCTCGCCTTCCGCCACCTGCTGCAGGACTACACGCTCGCCATGCCGCGCGGCGCGGCGGTCATCTACCCCAAGGACGCCTCGATGATCGTCGGCATGGCCGACATCTTCCCCGGCGCCCGCGTCGTCGAGGCCGGGGTGGGCTCCGGCGCGCTGACCTGCTTCCTGCTGCGGGCCGTCGGCCCCGAGGGGCACGTCACGTCCTACGAGCGGCGCGAGGAGTTCGCCGACGTCGCCCGCAAGAACGTGGAGAAGTTCTACGGCGGCCCCGTCGACTCCTGGCGCCTCGTCGTGGGCGACCTGGCCTCCTCGATCGACGAGGCCGACGTCGACCGGGTGATCCTCGACATGCTCGCCCCCTGGGAGTGCGTCGACGCGGCCGCCAAGGCCCTCACGCCCGGCGGGGTCATCTGCTGCTACGTGGCCACGACCACGCAGCTGTCCAAGACGGTCGAGGTCATTCGGGATCACGGGAGTTTCACCGAGCCCCATGCGTGGGAGACCCTGGTTCGCGACTGGCATGTCGAAGGTCTCGCCGTACGGCCCGATCACCGGATGATCGGCCACACGGGGTTCCTTGTCACCGCCCGCCGCATGGCGGACGGCGTGACACCGCCGCCACGTCGCCGACGACCGAAGGGAACCACCGAAGAACTATGACAATTTGGCCACGAGGGTGCGTTGGTGCGTGACACGGGAACAGATCGCTGTGTTCCTGTGCTGGGAGTATTAAACGCACTTTTAGGGATTAGTCACCGAATACAGAATGTCACTCTACGAACACTGCCCGGCCAGGTTACGGAGGGGCCCGAGATAGGTAAGGTCCTAAGTAGTCGCCCTCGACTGGGAAGGAGGTGACGGGGCGTGGCAGCTCGCGATGATGCTGAGGCTCGAGCCGCGCAGCGCGAACGGGAGGTCGCTGATCTTTCAACACAGGTCTCCTTCCTCCAAGAGGAGATCACCGCGCTGAGGCGGAAGCTGGCCGAGTCACCCCGTCAGGCCAGAGTCCTCGAAGAGCGTCTCCATGAGGCGCAGGCGAACCTCGCGGCCGTTACCGGCCAGAACGAGCGCCTGGTGTCAACCCTCAAGGAGGCCAGAGACCAGATCGTCGCCCTCAAGGAGGAGGTCGACCGGCTGGCGCAGCCGCCATCCGGCTTCGGCACCTTCCTCGAGGCCAGAGAAGACGGCACGATCGAGGTGTTCACCGGGGGCCGCAAGCTGCGGGTGAACGTCAGCCCCGCCGTCGACGTCGACTCGCTCAAGCGTGGCCAGGAGGTCATGCTGAACGAGGCGCTCAACGTGGTCGAAGCACTCGGCTACGAAGAGGTCGGCGAGATCGTGATGCTCAAGGAACTGCTCGACGAGGGCAAGCGCGCCCTGGTCATCTCACACGCCGACGAGGAGCGCGTCGTACGACTGGCCGACTCGCTGGTCGGACAGCCCATCAGGGCAGGCGACTCGCTGCTGCTCGAACCCAGGTCGGGCTACGTCTACGAGCGCATCCCCAAGTCCGAAGTCGAAGAGCTCGTGCTCGAAGAGGTCCCCGACATCTCCTACGAGGAGATCGGCGGCCTCATGCGGCAGATCGAGCAGATCAGGGACGCCATCGAGCTGCCCTACCTGCACGCCGACCTGTTCCGCGAGCACAAGCTCCGCCCGCCCAAGGGCGTGCTGCTGTACGGGCCGCCCGGCTGCGGCAAGACGCTCATCGCCAAGGCCGTCGCCAACTCCCTGGCCAAGCAGGTCGCGGAGAAGACCGGCCAGTCAGGCAAGAGCTTCTTCCTCAACATCAAGGGCCCCGAGCTGCTCAACAAGTACGTCGGCGAGACCGAGCGGCACATCCGCCTGGTCTTCCAGCGGGCCCGGGAGAAGGCCTCGGAGGGCACGCCGGTGATCGTGTTCTTCGACGAGATGGACTCGATCTTCCGTACCCGAGGCTCGGGCGTGTCGTCCGACGTCGAGAACACCATCGTCCCTCAGCTGTTGTCGGAGATCGACGGCGTCGAGGGCCTGGAGAACGTCATCGTCATCGGCGCCTCCAACCGCGAGGACATGATCGACCCCGCGATCCTGCGGCCCGGCCGCCTGGACGTCAAGATCAAGATCGAGCGGCCCGACGCCGAGGCGGCGAAGGACATCTTCTCCAAGTACCTCATCGCCGAACTCCCGCTGCACCCGGACGACCTCGCCGAGCACGGCGGCTCCCCCGAAGCCACCATCCACGGCATGATCCAGAGTGTCGTGGAGCGGATGTACACCGAGAGCGAGGAGAACCGCTTCCTCGAGGTGACCTACGCCAACGGCGACAAGGAAGTCCTGTACTTCAAGGACTTCAACTCCGGCGCGATGATCCAGAACATCGTCGACCGGGGCAAGAAGATGGCGATCAAGCAGTTCCTCGAAAGCGGCCAGAAGGGGCTGCGGGTGCAGCACCTGCTCACGGCCTGCGTCGACGAGTTCTCCGAGAACGAGGACCTGCCCAACACCACCAACCCCGACGACTGGGCCCGCATCTCCGGCAAGAAGGGCGAACGGATCGTCTACATCCGTACGCTCGTCTCCGGCAAGCAGGGCACGGAAGCCGGGCGCTCCATCGACACCGTGGCCAACACCGGCCAGTACCTGTAACGAGCCGGTCGGAGGGGCCGCGCGGGTTGGCCGCGCGGCCCCTCTGGGCTGTCTCTGGGGGCTCGTCAGCCGGGCAGGGTGGCTGCGGCGATCAGAGCGCCTGCGTGCCGTACCACGAGCACCGGGCCGGACCGGCGCAGTAGTCGTCCTCGTGGGGGCGTCGCCACGCACACCGTCGTGGAGTTCACGCCGATGCTGGTCGCGACCGGTTTGGAGGACCTCAAGTCCCAGGAGTGAGCCGTTTCTCGCTGGTCATGAGCGGAGTCGCATGGCGACAGCCGCCGGGGACGTCGTACGCGCACGGTGTGGAGGCGCCCCGCCGGCCCGGGAGGTGATCGGCTTTTCTGTGACGGAAGGGAACCAATGTGACTACTGAGGCGTCAAAGGGGCGTGCATCCACCCAACCGGCCGAGGCATGCTCACGGGAACGGCCGGCTGGCCGAGCTTGACCTCCTGCGGTTCATCGCCGCCCTGGCCGTGCTCGCCTTCCACTACCTCATCGCCTTCGCCTCCGTCTGGGGCGACCGCCCCGCCGAGCTCTTCCCCGCCCTCGCCCCCTTCGCGGGGTTAGGCATCCTCGGTGTCGAGCTGTTCTTCGTCATCAGCGGCTTCGTCATCCTGATGAGCGTCTGGGGGCGCGGGCTCGGCGCGTTCGCCCGCTCGCGGCTGGTCCGCCTGTACCCGGCGTACTGGCTCAGCCTCGCCGCCGTCGCCGCCCTGTACGGCCTCACCGGCGCCAAGGCCCTGGACCCAAAACTTTCGCCAGGGGAGTACCTGGTCAACGCCAGCATGTTCCAGCGGCTGTTCAAGATCGTCGACGCCAACGGCGTCTACTGGTCGCTCTGGGCCGAACTCCGGTTCTACCTGCTGATGGCCATCCTCGTGATCATCGGCGTCACCTACGGCCGCGTCCTGGTGTTCGCGGGTGTCTGGCTGGCCGCCGCCTTCGGCGCGGAACTGCTCGGCAACGAGATCGTCAACGAGATCGTGATGCCCCGCTACGCCCCCTACTTCGTGGCCGGGATGGCGCTCTATCTGATCCACAAGCACGGCAGCGCCTGGCTTCCATGGCTCTACGTGGTCGCCGGGTGGGGCATGTCGCTGCACTCCGCGCTCGAACGCGTCCGTGGCCGGATCAAGGTCGCCGGGTTCGCGAACATGCCCGTCAGCGAGGTCAGCGTCATCGTCACCGTCACTCTGATCTTCGCCGCCATGTCGCTGGTGGCCCTCGGTCTGCTGCGCCTGCGCCCCTCCAGGGTGCTCACCGCGCTCGGCGGCACCACCTACCCGCTTTACCTCTTCCACTCCGTCGTCGCCGTGGCGCTCATTCCCCATCTCACCGGCACTTTGCCCCCGTGGGCCACCGCTCTGCTCGTCACCCTGGCGGCTGTCGTGGTGTCGTATCTCGTTTACTCCTTTGCCGAACGGCCCATCCAGCGACTCCTTAAGCCGCGCAGACACCCGCAAACCACAACAGCTCCGGTAGTACAGGAGGAAAAGGCGTCGGTGCCATAACTCTGTGGCCTTGGGGCACTGTGAAGGGCATAGGCTCGGGCATATAAACGGCGGATAGACAGATCCGGACGAACAGAGGGTGCGCATGACGGTGCGTCGGGTGATGGGCATCGAGACCGAGTACGGCATCTCCGTACCCGGGCAGCCAGGCGCGAACGCGATGGTGACCTCCTCGCAGGTCGTGAACGCCTACCTGGCCGCTTCGGCGGCCCGCGCGCGCAGAGCCAGATGGGACTTCGAAGAGGAGAACCCCCTGCGCGACGCCCGCGGCTTCGACCTGGCCCGCGAGGTAGCCGACCCCAGCCAGCTCACCGACGAGGACCTCGGCCTCGCCAACGTCATCCTGACCAACGGCGCGCGCCTGTACGTCGACCATGCGCACCCCGAGTACTCCACCCCCGAGTGCACGAACCCGCGCGCCGCCGTCATCTGGGACAAGGCCGGCGAACGCGTGATGTACGACGCCACGCAGCGCGCCTCGGCCATCCCGTCCAACGCGCCCATCCAGCTGTACAAGAACAACACCGACGCCAAGGGCGCGTCCTACGGCTGCCACGAGAACTACCTCATGCGGCGCGCCACCCCCTTCGCCGACATCGTCCGCCACCTCACCCCCTTCTTCGTCAGCCGCCAGGTCATCGTCGGCGCGGGCAAGGTCGGCATCGGCCAGGACTCCCGTGGCGAGGGCTTCCAGATCAGCCAGCGCGCGGACTTCTTCGAAGTCGAGGTCGGCCTCGAGACCACGCTCAAGCGGCCCATCATCAACACCCGCGACGAGCCGCACGCCGACCCTGAGAAGTACCGCCGCCTCCACGTGATCATCGGCGACGCCAACATGTCGGAAATATCGACATACCTGAAGCTGGGGAGCACCACGCTCGTCCTCGCCATGATCGAGGACGGCTTCCTCACCCGCGACCTCGCCGTCGACAACCCCGTCCAAGCGCTCCGCGCCGTCTCGCACGACCCCAGCTGCCGCTACGAGATCCCCATGCGCGACGGCCGCAAGCTCACCGCCGTCCAGCTCCAGATGGAGTACCTCGAGCAGGCCCGCAAGTATGTCGAGGAGCGCGGCACCGCCCAGGACGAGATGAACAAGGACATCCTCGACCGCTGGGAGTCCGTCCTCGCCCGCCTCGCGGAAGACCCCATGCAGCTCTCCCGCGAGCTCGACTGGGTCGCCAAACTCGAACTCCTCGAGGGCTACCGCACCCGCGACGGCCTCGCCTGGTCGCACCCCCGCCTTCAGCTCGTCGACCTGCAGTACTCCGACATCCGTCCCGACCGCGGCCTGTACAACCGGCTCGTCGCCCGCGGGCGCATGCAGCGCCTCGTCACCGAGGAAGAGGTGCAACGGGCCGTCGAGAACCCGCCCACCGACACCAGGGCCTACTTCCGCGGGCGCTGCCTGCGCCAGTACAGCGAATCCGTCGCCGCCGCGTCCTGGGACTCCGTCATCTTCGACATTCCCGGCAGGGAGTCGCTCCAGCGCGTCCCCACCTTGGAGCCGCTGCGCGGCACCAAGACGCACGTCGGCGAGCTCTTCGACCGCTGCCGCACCGCCGCCGACCTCGTGGCCGCCCTCACCGGCGAGTAGCGGGGCCGCCGTCGCGGATGCGCCAAGGGCGACGCGGGTCTGCCGGGACGTCCGGTCAGAGCAACCCGATGCCCAGGATCAGCGTGCCCGCGGCCAGGCACACCCCGCCCGCGACGGTCAGCCAGATCAGCTTGCTCGGCTTGGTGTCGCTCGGGCGCACGACCGACAGGAAGAAGCCCAGCGGCATCAGGATCGGCGCGGCCACGATCAACGTCCGGACCAGGGTCCTCAGCGGGGCTGACAGGTCGGACTGGTCCACGTAGAGCATCGCCACCAGGCCGAACAGGACCAGCACGCCCGCGTGCGCGTGCCCAGCCCGCCACAGGCCGCGCCGCACCGGGTTGTCCAGGTAGCCGGGGACGTTCCGCATCAGGAACGTCAGCAGGGAGACGCCGCCGAAGGCGATCGTCGGCACTGTGATGAGGAGCACACCGGCCGTGCTCAGGGACGAGGGGGACATCGCAAACCTCCTGTGTGGACGCCGGTCCATTATTGGATAGTCATACTATCTAGTCAAGGTCGCAAGATCGCAGGGTGATGCGCGCGCAATGTCGGCCGGTTCGGGGAAGATATCCGTAAGAGGTAGTCCCCCGACGTGGAGGTAGGACATGGCTAGCAAGGACACCGGCGGCCAGCGGCAGGCTGGCCGGCGCGAGGCCGAGGTCGAGGAGACCGAGGCGTCGGCGGCCCCGGAGGTTCAGGAGCGCCAGGAGAAGCTCACGGACGACGTCGACGCGATCCTGGACGAAATCGACGAAGTTCTCGAAGAGAATGCAGAGGAGTTCGTCAGGTCATATGTACAGAAGGGCGGCGAATAGCCACGAATCCCCGGGTTCGGGGGGTGGAGGTTCGCCGGTTACAGCCACCGCTCCGGCGAGGTCCGCCGTGCGTTGTGTCTGCCGTGCAACACGGGGATCGGCCAGTTCAGGGACGATCCCGAGGTGGTGTGGCGGGCGCTGTCCTATGTCGAGGCGACCTTCGAGGAGTGCGAGCTCTCGGAGGTTTCCGAGGAGGAGGTGCGGGAGTTGATCCGGGCTGAGGAGGACGCGCGGTCCGGTTTCTACGCGCGGGCGACCAGGGTGCGCTAGCCGGGCATCTGGTAGTCGACGGCGACGCCGAGCAGGCGGATCGGGCGGGTGAGCTCGAAGCGGTCGAGGACGGTCAGGGCCGCGCGGGTGAGCTCGGCGGGGTCACGGGTGGCGGAAGGGAGCTTGGACTGGCGGGTCCGGGTGAGGAAGGGCGTGAAGCGGACTTTCACCGAGACCCGGATGGCGAGCCGTCCCGCCTCGGTCGCGTCCGTGGCGACCTGCTGGGCCAGGGCGGCGATCTGCGCGCGGATTTCGGCCGGGTCGGTGAGGTCCTCCCGGTAGGTGATCTCGCGGCTGTGGCCGCGCGCGATCCAGGGGGTGGTGACGACCTCGGCTTCGCCCTTGCCGAGGGCGAGGTAGCGATACCAGGGGCCGTTGGTGGGGCCGAAGTGGCCGGCGAGGTCGTGGGGGTCGGCAGCGGCCAGTTGGGCGACGGTATGCAGGCCGAGGTCGGCGAGTTTCTTGGAGATCTTGCCGCCGATGCCCCAGAGGGCGTCGGTGGGGCGGTCGTTCATGACGGCTGCCCAGTTCTCGCTGGTGAGCCGGTAGACGCCGGCGGGTTTGGCGAAGGCTGAGGCGAGTTTGGCCTGGTGTTTGTTGTCGCCGATGCCGACGGAGCAGGTGAGGCCGGTGCCGGCGTGGACGGCCCGCTGGATGTCGGCGGCGAGTTGTTCGGGGTCGTCGGTGTGGCCGCCGATGAAGGCTTCGTCCCAGCCCCAGATCTCGACCTGTACGGGGAACGCGCGCAGGATGGCCATGACGCGCCGGCTGGCGGCTTCGTAGGCGGGCGGGTCGGTGGGGAGGAAGACGGCGTCGGGGCAGCGGCGCAGTGCGGTGCGCAGGGGCATGCCCGAGTGGACTCCGTGCTCGCGGGCCTCGTAGGTGGCGGTGGCGGCCACGGTGCGGGGCCGGGTCGGGTCGCCGTCGCCGCCCACGACGACGGGCCTGCCGCGGAGTTCGGGGTGCCGGAGGAGCTCGACGGCGGCGATGAACTGGTCGAGGTCGACGTGGAGGATCCAGTCGCGGGTTGGCACCACGCTTTCCAGTATTCCCGCAAGGCGGCCGTCGTCGCGGCGCCTGTGGGACGCGCGCCCGAGTCGCGGAGCGTGCGGGCCGTGCGGGGCGGAGCGCGTGGTGGTCAGCCGCTGACGTTGGCCGCGCCGCCGACCAGGTCTGCCAGCTTGGCCTGGTAGGCCGCGGCGGCCTCGTCGGGGCTCTTGCCGTTGACGACGGCGGCGGTGGCCTCCTGGAGGGCGACGGAGACGTTCGGGTAGACGGCGACGCCCGGCCGGTAGGCGGTGATGGGCAGGACGTCGTCGGCGATGTACTTCAGCATGGGGTCGTCGGTGAGCACCTCGTCGTTGACGTCGCCGCGGGAGCTGATGCGCACCTGTCCGGCGAGCTGGGCCTTGGTGGCGGCGGCGGAGTGCATGAAGGCGAGCAGTTCCCAGGCGAGCTTGGGGTTCTTGGAGAAGGGGTTGAGGACGCGGACGGCCCCGCCGGACATGCTGACGTGGTCCTGGCCGCGGATGCCGGCGCCTGGCTGCCTGGCGGGGATCCTGGCGTAGCCGACGGTCTGGTCGCGGTCCTTCATGGGCGCGATGCCGGCTCCGGGTTCGATGACGGATCGCCAGAAGTAGTCGCTTTCGGCGAGGATGGCGATCTTGCCTTCGGCGAACTGGGCGAACGATTTGTCGCGGCCTTTGGCCTCTTGCTGGAGTTTGGGGTCGCCGAGACCGCTGCCGCCGTAGATCTGCTGGTAGAAGCGGAGGACGTCCTTCATGGCCTGGGAGGCGCCGGTCCATTTGCCGTTGGCGTAGATCTCGGCTCCCGCGCCGGCGAGCAGCGGCAGGACGCCCTGCATGGTGGTGGCCTCGCCCATGGCGGTGCCGGCGTCGATCTGGATGGGGACGGGCACGCCGGCGGCCTTCAGCTTGCCGCCGGCGTCGATGATCTCCTGCCAGCTTCTCGGCTGCCACTGTTCGGGCAGTCCGGCCTTCCTGAAGAGGGTCTTGTTGTAGAACAGGACGCGTCCGTCGGTGCCCTGGGGGAGGCCGTACTTCTTGCCGTCGAAGATGCCGAGCCCCTGCACGGCCTGGGGGATCTGTGACCAGCCCTCCCAGGAGTCGACGACGGGCCCGCCGACCTCGGCGAGCGGTTTGATGTAGCCGGCCTGGGCGAACTCGCCGACCCAGATGCCGTCGAGGTCGATGACGTCGGCTCCGCCTCTGGCCTTGAAGTCGAGCGCGATCTTCGTCTTGTACTGCTCGTCGTCGACGCCGCTCGGCCGGAAGAGCACCTTGACGTTGCGGTGGTCCTTCTCGAAGCCGGGGATGACCCACTGTTTGATCCAGTCGGCGGATTCGGAGTTCTTGCCGCCGGAGATCGAGTTGGCGGCGATGGTGAGGGTGACGGTCTCCTGTCCCGGGGGTGCGCCGGTTCCGCAGGAGGCGAGCGTCAGGACGGTGATGGCCGCGATCGCCGCAGGTCGGGTGGGGGGTCGCATGTCGGCCTCCTGTTGAGGACGTGCAGACATACCGACAATCGCACGGGCTGTGCCGGGCGTAAAGAAACGATCTGATGAACGGTTCGCCGTGAGCTGATCGTGGGAAGTGCAGACAGCAACGCAACATGAGTAGGGTCGCCCTAGGAACACTGACCTTTGGGAGGGAGTCGCGTGGCATCGCACAGGGATCTGCCCGCAGGCTTGGTGAACCAGCTTTTCCAGAACACAGGTAGTTCGTCGTTCACGGAGTTCGTCGGTTCGTACGCGCCCGAGCTGTTGCCGCATCGCGAGACGGTTCTGGCGACCCCGATCAGCGACCAGGTTCCGCACGCGACCACGATCATCGCCGCCACCTTCGCAGGTGGTGTGGTGATGGCGGGCGACCGGCGGGCCACCTCGGGCAACGTCATCTCGCAGCGTGACGTGGAGAAGGTGTACCGCGCCGACGACTATTCGTGCATGGGCATCGCGGGCACCGCCAGCACCGGCATCGAGATGGCCAGGCTCTACCGGGTCGAGCTGGAGCACTACGAGAAGCTGGAAGGCCGGACGATGTCGGTGGCCGGCAAGGCGAACCGGCTGGCGACCATGATCCGTGGCAATCTGGGGATGGCGATGCAGGGGCTGGTGGTGGTGCCGCTGTTCGCCGCCTACGACCCCGACAAGGGCGAGGGCCGGATCTTCAGCTACGACGTGGCGGGTGGCCCGTACGAGCGTGAGAGGTTCGACGCGATCGGATCGGGTTCGATCTTCGCCAGGGGCTCGCTGAAGAAGCTGTACCGCGAGGGCGCGTCGGCCGACGACATGACGATGACGTTGATCCAGGCGCTGTACGACGCGGCCGACGACGACTCGGCGACGGGCGGCCCCGACGTGACGAGGAAGATCTGGCCGATCGTGTCGGTGGTCGACGCCGACGGCTACCGCCGGCTGACGGATGAGCAGGTGTCCGGATATGTCGAGCGGATGCTCGAGGCGCGGCTGATCTCCCCTGACGGCCCCATCGCTCCGTTGCGCTAGAAAGGACCACTCCACGTGTCCATGCCTTTTGGATATGCGTCCCCTGAGCAGATCATGCGGGACAAGGCGGACTACGCGCGCAAGGGCATCGCGCGGGGCCGCTCGGTCGTCGTCCTGCAGTACGAGGACGGCATCCTGTTCGTGGCGCCGAACCCTTCTCGGGCGCTGCACAAGATCAGTGAGATCTACGACCGCATCGGCTTCGCGGCGGTGGGGCGGTACAACGAGTTCGAGGAGCTGCGGCTGGGCGGTATCCGCTACGCCGACATCAACGGCTACACCTACGACCGCTCCGACGTGACGGGCCGCGGCCTGGCGAACCTGTACGCGTCGAACCTGGGCCGGATCTTCACCGAGTCGATCAAGTCGCTGGAGGTGGAGGTCGTCGTGGCCGAGGTGGGCGACACGCCCGACGGCGACGCGATCTACCGGTTGACCTTCGACGGCTCGGTCTTCGACGAGCACGGCTTCGCCGCGATGGGCGGTCAGGCGGAGGCGGTGGCGGCCCGGCTGAAGGAGCGCTACCGGGAGTCGATGGCGCTGGGCGAGGCGCTGGGGGTGGCGCTGGCGGCGCTGACGGAACCGGGCGGCGAGCGGCCTCCGGTGGGTCAGCTGGAGGTGGCGGTCCTTGACCGTAACCGGGAGCACCGCAAGTTCCTCCGCCTGACGGGCGGCCGCCTGGAGCGGCTGCTGGGCCGGTCCGCGGAGCAGGAGGGGGCGCCGGAAAAGCCGTCCGCAGAGCAGCCGTCCGCAGAGCAGCCGTCCGCAGAGCAGCCGTCCGCAGAGCAGCCGTCCGCGGAGCAGCCGAAGGAGCAGGCGAGCCCCACCCCGCCCCCGACGGGCCCCGACACGCCGCCGCCGACGGGCCCCGACGGCGACGTGGACGACGGCTCCTCCCCGCTCTAGCCGCTCGCCGAACCCCTCTGCGACGTCTGGCGGAGGGGTTCGGAGCTGCGACGGCGTGGTGACGTGGCGATGTGAGGTGGATCACAGGCGTCTGGGTGAACGTGGCGGCGTGGTCAGGGATCTCAATGTCCGTGAAGACTTCCCTGCGCATCCTCCTGGCGGGCGGCGCCGCCGCGGCCGTGGTCCTGACGTCCGGTGCGGTGGCGAGCGCGTCCGCTGCCCCGTTCCCCAAGTACAAGGCTCCGAAGCCCTTCGGCACGACGTTCCAGGCTGACCCGAAGCACGACTTCAGCAAGCACATCAGCTCCCGGCACGACGGCATCCTGCGCGGCTGGATCACGCACGTCGGCGGGAGCGAGGCGGAGTACACGCCGATCAAGTGGAAGAAGGGCACCCAGACCGAGGGGGGCTTCGTCGGGCCGTCCGAGGGCGACTTGATGGCGTACTCCTCGCAGATCGCCAAGGACGTGGTGTTCCTGTCGGCGTACGGCTGCTCGTCGTCGATGGCCGGCATCACCGTGACCCGCAACACCGGGCTCGGCAGCAAGCGGTGCTCCCGCACGGAGCTGATCAGGCGTCACGCCGACCACCGGCAGCCGGCGCTGATCACGGTCTACAAGGGCCGGATCGTCCAGGTCCAGGAGATCTACACCCCGTGACCCCGGGCCAGGCCACCCCCGCGCGCGGGGTCCTGACGCGGGGGTGGCGTGCGGAAAACGACGATATTTCGGCCAGTTGTCCAACCGAGGTGGAAAACGCGACGGAGATCTCTCCCGCCAGCCGATCCATAGGCATAGTGTGAGGTGATGGATCGTCGCATCTTCGGGCTGGAGAACGAGTACGGTGTGACCTGCACGTTCCGGGGGCAGCGCAGGCTGTCGCCCGACGAGGTCGCGCGCTACCTGTTCCGGCGGGTCGTGTCCTGGGGCCGATCGAGCAACGTCTTCCTCCGCAACGGCGCCCGCCTCTACCTCGACGTGGGCAGCCATCCTGAGTACGCAACACCCGAGTGTGACAACGTCATCGAGCTCGTCACCCATGACAAGGCGGGCGAGCGCATCCTCGAGGGCCTTCTCGTCGACGCCGAGAAGCGGCTGCGCGAGGAGGGCATCGCCGGTGACATCTACCTGTTCAAGAACAACACCGACTCCGCGGGCAACTCCTACGGTTGCCATGAGAACTATCTCGTGGGCAGGCACGGTGAGTTCGGGCGGCTGGCCGACGTGCTCATCCCGTTCCTGGTGACGCGGCAGATCATCTGCGGCGCCGGCAAGGTGCTGCAGACGCCGCGCGGCGCGGTCTACTGCGTGTCGCAGCGGGCCGAGCACATCTGGGAGGGCGTGTCGTCGGCGACGACACGGTCCAGGCCGATCATCAACACGCGTGACGAGCCGCACGCCGACGCCGAGCGGTTCCGCCGCCTGCACGTCATCGTGGGCGACTCGAACATGAGCGAAACCACGATGCTGCTCAAGGTCGGCGCGACGGACCTGGTGCTGCGCATGATCGAGGCGGGCACGGTGATGCGTGACCTGTCGCTGGAGAACCCGATCAGGGCGATCCGCGAGGTGTCGCACGACATGACGGGCAGGCGCAGGGTGCGGCTGGCCAACGGGCGCGAGGCGTCGAGCCTGGAGATCCAGCAGGAGTACCTGACCAAGGCGAAGGACTTCGTCGACAGGCGCGGCGGCGACCCGATCACCGACCGGGTGCTGGAGCTGTGGGAGCGCACGCTGCGCGCGGTCGAGACGGGCGATCTCGACCTGGTGTCACGCGAGATCGACTGGGTGACGAAATACCAGCTGATCGAGCGGTACCGCAAGAAGTACGACCTGCCGCTGTCGTCGCCGCGGGTGGCGCAGCTGGACCTCGCCTACCATGACGTGCACCGTAAGCGGGGCCTGTTCTACCTGCTGCAGAAGCGTGGTTCGGTGGAGCGGGTGGCGTCCGACCTGCGGATCTTCGAGGCGAAGTCGGTGCCGCCGCAGACGACCAGGGCGCGGCTGCGCGGCGAGTTCATCCGCAGGGCGCAGGAGAAGCGGCGTGACTTCACGGTCGACTGGGTGCATCTGAAGCTGAACGACCAGGCGCAGCGGACGGTGCTGTGCAAGGACCCGTTCCGCAGCGTGGACGAGAGGGTCGACAAACTGATCGCCGGAATGTAGTGAATGGGTTTACCTCGGCCCTACCTTGATGTCGGGTAGGGTGACGCGAATCTGCCGTCTTTCCGAGGGAAACCCATGCGCCGCGCTCTGGCCGCTCTGGCCGCCGTGCCTTTGATCTTCTTCGCCGCAGCGTGCGGCTCCGACTCCGGGTCGGGTACGTCGACCGCCGCCGCGGGCGAGGCGTCCGGGGTGAAGGTCACCGGGAACGTGGGAGCCAAGCCCACGGTGACCTTCCCCTCCGGCACGCCCGCCACCAAGTCGTCCTACGAGGTGATCACGCCCGGCACCGGGCCCGCGGTGAAGAGCGGCGACAAGGTCATCGTCAACCTGACGGTCTACAACTGGGACGGCAAGGGCAACGCCCTGCAGGGCTCCTCCTACGACACCAAGGCGCCGGAGACGATCCCGGTCGACGGGCAGCTGCCCAAGGTGCTGCAGGACGGTTTCACGCAGGTGAAGCACGGCGGCCGGCTGCTGGCGGTGCTGGCCGCCGACGCGGCGCCGGCGCAGCAGCAGGGTCAGCAGGCCCAGCCGACGAAGGTGTTCGTCCTGGACGTGGTCGGCACGCCGCCCACCCCGCTGAAGGCCGCCACCGGCAAGGAGACGGGCGACAGCCTCAAGGGCGTCAAGGTGGTGAACCCGGGCGGTGACAAGGCGCCCACGCTGACGACGAAGACGGGCGAGAAGCCGTCCAAGGAGCTGGTGGTCAAGACCCTGATCGAGGGCACGGGCGCGAAGGTGCAGCCGACCCAGACGCTGACCGTGCACTACACGGGCAAGATCTGGGGCACCGACAAGGAGTTCGACTCGAGCTGGGGCAGGGGTCAGCCGGCCGAGTTCCCGCTGAGCAACGTGATCAAGGGCTGGCAGCAGGGCCTCGCGGGGGTGCCGGTCGGCAGCCGCGTGGTGATGAGCATCCCGCCGGACCTCGGCTACGGCGCCCAGGCGCAGCAGGGCATCCCGGCCAACAGCACGCTGGTGTTCGTGGTGGACGTTCTCTCCGCGTACTGATCGATAACGCGGTAGCATCGCGTGGCCCGGCGGCCTGGCGTTTCGTGCCAGTGCCGGCCGGGCCACTGCGTTGGGAGGGCTCCGATGCGCCGTCGCGCCGTCGCGCTGCTGTTACCGCTGGCGCTGCTGGCGGCGTGCACCGACGAGGTGCCTGCGCCGAACGGTGCCCCGGGCGGCGCGGAGCCGGAGGTCGGCGGCGCGTTCGGCGCCAGGCCGACGATCGTCTTCCCCGCCGGCAGGCCCGCCGCCGGCCTGCGGGTGAACCAGCCGGCCGAGGGGAAGGGCGCGCCGCTGGAGCCGGACGCCGTGGCGATCGTGCAGTACACGGCGCACGTGTGGGACGGCGGCGCGAACCGGCTCGTCGACTCCAGCTTCAACCGGGGCGCTCCGGCCGCGTTCCCAGTGGGGCGGCTGCTGCCGGGGCTCGACAGGGCGCTGCGGGGGCGCAGGGTGGGCAGCCGGATCGTCGCCGCCATCCCGCCGGGGGAGGGGTTCGGCGCGAACCCGCCGCAGGGCGTCGGCCCCGGCGACGATTTGCTCTACGTGATCGACATCCTCGGCGCCCACGCCAGGGGCGTGTCGGTCAAGGGCGCGGCGGCTCGCTGGCGGGGGTGCGGGTCACGGGTGGTACCCGTCCCGGGCTGTCGGTTCCGGCGGCGGCGCCGCCCAGGAGGTTCGCCGCCAAGGTCCTCGTCAGGGGGCGCGGGCGCAGGGTGCAGGCGGGGCAGCTGCTGGTGACACAGTACGAGGGCGCGATCTGGAGCCGGCGCCGCATCTTCGACGCCACCTGGAGTACCGGCCTGCCGAAAGCCTTCAAGATCGGCGACGGCAGCGTGATCAAGGGCTGGGACCGGGCGCTGGCCGGCGTGCCGGTCGGCAGCCGGGTGCTGATGATCGTCCCGCCCGCCTACGGGTACGGGCCGACGGGCCGGCCGGCCTTCGGCATCCGCGCGCGTGACACCTTGGTCTTCGTGGTCGACGTGCTCGCCGCCTACTAGGTGGTCCTAGACTCCGGCTGTGAGCGGAGACGACCTGGAGACGCTGGCGCTGCTGCACGACCCGGTACGGCGGAGCCTGTACGAGGCGGTGGCCTCCGGCGGCGGTGACGTGGGCAGGGGTGAGGCCGCGGAGGCCGCGGGGGTGTCCAGGACACTCGCCGGTCACCATCTCGACAAGCTGGTCGAGGCCGGCCTGCTGGAGAGCGGGTTCAGGGCGCAGGAGCGCAAGGGGCCGGGCAGCGGGCGTCCGGCGAAGGTGTACCGCAGGGCCGCGGGCGAGCGGTCGGTGAGCCTGCCGCCGCGCGACTACCAGGCGCTCGCCTCCGTACTGGCCGACGTCGTGGCGGTGCTGGGGGCCGAGGAGCAGGCCGAGGAGTCCGCCCGCCGGGCCGGTAGGCGGCTGGCCGGTGGGCGTGCCATGCCCGTCGAGGACGTGCTGCGCGAGCGCGGCTACGAGCCGTACCGTGCGGGCGGGCGGTTGCGGCTGCGCAACTGCCCCTTCCATGTGCTGGCCGAAGAGCAGCCGCTGCTGGTCTGCTCGATGAACCTGGCGCTGTGCCAGGGGCTGCTGGAGGGGCTCGGTGACGATCCCGGACGCGCGGAGCTCGATCCCCGGCCGGGGGAGTGCTGTGTCGCCCTTTCTAAAATAAACGGAGATTGACATAGAAGGGTCGGGGGTGGTCTGCTGAGCGTCATGCATCTCGCCCAGCTCAACATCGCGCACCTGCGGGCCCCCATCGACGCCCCCGAGCTCGCCGAGTTCGTCGCCCTGCTCGAACCCGTCAACGCCGTCGCCGATGAGTCCCCCGGGTTCGTGTGGCGGCTCAAGGAGAGCGAGCAGGACCCGTCCGCGACCGTCGTCCACGACTACGGCGACCACCTGCTCATCAACTTCTCGGTGTGGGAGTCGCTGGAGACGCTCTGGAACTACGTCTACCGCAGCGCCCATCTGGGCGTGCTGCGGCGGCGCAGGGACTGGTTCCTGCGCATGGCGGAGCCGTACATGGTGATGTGGTGGATCCCCGAAGGCGAGATCCCGACCCTCGGCGAAGCCATGCGTCGCCTGGAACGCCTCAAGACCCACGGGCCGAGCCCCGAGGCGTTCACCTTCAAGGACTCCTACGACAGCAGCGAGGCCGCGAACCTGCCCGCCGCCGCCGACGTCAGGAAGTAGGCCAGGTCCTCCTCCAGGCCGCGTCCCATCGTCGACAGCCTGACAGGGGAGGCGCGCAGCGCCTCGTGCAGCCCGCCGACCGGCACCGGCACCAGCTCGTGCCGGACGGCCAGCAGCTCCGACTGGTCCCTGACCAGCTCGCCGAACGTGCCCGGCAGCTCCGGCACGGGCACCTGGGCGGGCGCCAGCGCGACCCGTCCGTAGGCGGTCAGCGAGTGGTGCGAGACCCCGTAGTGCCGCTCGCGCCGGTCGCCCTCGCTGACCCGCAGCGCCGCCACCGGACGCCCGAGCAGCACGGCGGCGGCGTTGACCGCCTCGCCCGCCATCACGCCGGAGAACCCCCACCGGGTGCCCGACCCCAGGTTGCCGGGGCCCTGCGTGACGATCGCCACGTCGGCCTCCAGCACGTGCCTGGCCGCCAGCAGCCCGGTGTGCGTCGTCACCGCCTCCACGTCCCCGCCGAACGCCTGCCCGACCGTGACGACGCCCGCCAGCCAGCCGGCCTCGCGCAGCTTCGCGCACGACATCGAGAACCACGCGGGCAGCGCGCCGCCGTCCTGCATGACGTACGCGACCCGGACGTCCGGGCGTGACTCGCGCAGCCCGCACAGGATCGGCGGCAGCGCCGAGTGCAGGTCGGACACCACAACCGGCATCCCGTCGAGCGAGTCGGCCTCGCGCAGGACGTCGTGGAACGGCGAGTCCTGCTCGTCCGCGCCGAGCACCGTGGCCTGGAGCGGCGTGTACCGGGCCTTCACCAGGTGCCCCGGACCATCGGGATCTTCCGGCAAACGGTTCGGGACGGCCACCACCATGGCGTAACCTCCCGTACCGAGACCCATCGCGAGTGCCGTCGTGTTGAGCAGCACCTCGTCGCCGGGTTCCGGGCGGCCCACCAGGGGAGGGTAGGCCAGCGCCCGGCACTCCCCTTCGGGGACGGCGACGTCCAGCTCCACCGCCCCCGGCCACTCGCGCCGGACCCGCAACACCTCGCCCTTGCGCCATCTGATCACGGGGGCAGGGTAGCGTCGTTGAAGGAGGAGTGCAGATGTCGCGCCGTAAGACCGAGCGGTTGCTGAATCTCGTGATCTGCCTGCTCGCCACCCACCGCCCCTTGTCGGCCGAGCAGATCCGCCAGGCCGTGCCCGGTTACGACCGCGACGGCGACGAGGCGTTCCAGCGGATGTTCGAGCGTGACAAGAACGAGCTGCGTGAGATCGGTATCCCCATCGACGTGGTCCGCGACCCGTGGGAGGACGAGCCGGGCTACCGGATCGAGCGGGAGTCCTACGAGCTGCCCGAGATCACCCTGGAGCCCGACGAGGCGGCCGTGCTGGGCCTGGCCGCGCAGGTGTGGCAGCGGGCCAGCCTGGCCGAGGCGGCGTCCGGCGCGCTGCTGAAGCTGCGCGCGGGCGGCGTCGCCACCGACGCCAGCGCGGGCGACGCGCTGGAGCTGAGGCTCGACACCCGCGACCCGGCCTTCCCGGCGCTGTGGGACGCCGTGCGCGACCGCCGCGTGGTGCGCTTCGACTACCGCGGCGCCGGCAGCGAGAGCGTGCGCAGCCGCCTGGTCGAGCCGTGGGGCGTGGTCAGCCGGCGCGGGCGCTGGTATCTGGCCGGGTTCGACCGCGGGCGCGAGGCGCCGCGCGCCTTCCGGCTGAGCCGCATCACCGGCCAGGTGACGACCGTCGGCAGGCCGGGCGCCGTCGAGGTGCCGGAAGGGGTGGACCTGCGGGCCATGGTCGGCTTCCCCGACGAGCCGATGGAGGAGCGCACCGCCGTGATCCGCGTGCGGCAGGGCGCGTGCGAGGGCCTGCGCCAGCTCGCCGCCGCCGTCCACGCGGGCACCGACGGCTGGGACGAGGCCGAGCTGCGCTTCACCGACCCCGAGCGGCTGGCCGGATGGATGGCCAGCCTGGGCTCCGACGTCGAGGTGGTCGAGCCGCCCGACGCCCGCGAGGCCGTGATCCGCCGACTGAAGGGGGCCCTGGCATGACCGAGCGCTGCGAGCGCTGCAAGCGCCGCGAGCCGAGCGCGGGAGAGCCGGCGTGAGCGGGTCGGCCGACCGGCTGCCGAGGCTGCTGGCGCTGGTGCCGTACCTGATGTCCCATCCGGGGGCGCAGGTCGGCGAGGTGGCCGAGGTGTTCGGGCTGAGCGAGAAGCAGCTCATCGACGACCTGCAGCTGGTCTGGATGTGCGGGCTGCCGGGGCACACGCCCGGCGACCTCATCGACGTGTCCTGGGACGGCGGCGAGATCATCATCGACAACGCCGACACCATCGCCAGACCGCTGCGGCTCGGCATCGACGAGGCCAGCGCGCTGCTGGTCGCGCTGCGCATGCTGGCCGCCACGCCCGAGCTGGCCGAGGCGCAGGGCGACGCGCTGCCGCGGGTGACGGCCAAGCTGGAGCGCGCGGCGGGGGAGGGCGCCGCCGAGGTGAGCAGCCAGGTCGCGGTCGACGTCGACGCCGCCCCCGACGCGCTGCCGCGCGTGCGTGAGGGGCTCACCAGGAGGCGCAGGCTGTCGCTGCGCTACTACGTGCCCGGCCGCGACGAGGTGACGCCGCGCGAGGTGGACCCGACGCGGCTGGTGATGGTCGACGGGCGCACCTACCTGGAGGGGTGGTGCTACCGGGCCGAGGCGATGCGGCTGTTCAGGCTCGACCGGATGCTCGGCGTGGACGTCCTGGACGTGCCCGCCGACCCGCCCGCCGAGGCCGAGCCGATCGACGTCACCCGGGGCGTCTTCCGTCCTTCGCCCACCGACGAGCTGGTGGAGCTGGAGGTGACCGCCGCGGGGCGGTGGGTGGCCGAGTACTACCCGTGCGAGCAGGTCGCCGAGCTGGGCGAGGGGCGGCTGCGGGTCGCGCTGCGCGCCCGCGACGAGGACTGGATCCTCAGGCTGGCGCTGCGGCTCGGCGACACCGGCAGGGTCGTCTCGCCGCCCGCGATGGCCGGGCGGGTGCGGGAGGAGGCCGAGCGGGCCCTGGCCCGGTACGCTCACCGGTCATGACGTGGATCTTCTTGTCGATCGGGCTGGGCGTCGCCGGGCTGGCGGTGTTGGCGCTCGCCGGGTTCCGGGTCCTGTCCGCGGCACGTAGGCTGAACAGGGAAGTCGCCGAAGCTCGCGCGAAGATCGAGCCCAGGCGGCCCGGATTGCGAGACCAGGGGTATGAGACCGGGCCCCCGGCAGCGTACGATCGTGGCTGAAACAGCACTCGCTCAAAAAGGACGTTTCATGTCAAATCTCGGAGTCCCCGAGCTTCTCATCATCGCGGGCGTGCTCGTCCTGCTGTTCGGTGCGAAGAAACTGCCGGAGATGGCAAGGGGCGTCGGCAGGTCGATGCGGATCTTCAAGTCGGAGACGGCCAAGCTCCGCGACGACGAGGACGCTCCCACCACCGTCCAGGCCACGCAGGCTCCGGCGCCTGCCCAGCCGCAGCAGCAGCCGGTCGCCTCGCAGCAGATCCCGCCGGCCGCGCCCGTGCTGTCGGCCGAGGAGCAGGCTCGCCAGCTGGAGGAGCAGGCGGCCAGGCTGCGCGCCGGCGCCGCTGCCGCGAAGGCCGACAAGCAAGCCTGATCCTGTCCCTCCTCACCCTTGGACTGCTAGATGGCGCTGCTCAAACGGTCGAGCGACAGCGGGCAGGCACGCGACCCCGAGGGTCGCATGCCGTTGATGGACCATCTGCGTGAGCTGCGCAACCGGCTGCTCATCGCGATGCTCGCGTTGGTCGTGGGCATCATCATCGGCTGGATCTTCTTCGATCCGGTGTGGGAGTTCATCAAAGCCCCGTACTGCCAGACCTCCCAGTCGCGCCAGCTCAACGGACACTGCGCCCTCACCTACGGCGGCATCTTCCAGTCCTTCTTCATCACGTTGAAGGTCTCGGCGATGGTCGGCCTGGTGCTGTCGTCGCCTGTGTGGCTCTACCAGATCTGGGCGTTCGTCACGCCCGCGCTCTACCGCAAAGAGAAGCGTTACTCGCTGTCGTTCCTCGGGCTGGCGATCCCGCTGTTCCTCCTCGGCGCCGTGCTGGCGTACTTCATCATGGACACCAGCCTGGCGATCCTGCTGGGGTTCTCGCTCGAGGGCACGGTCGCGACCATCCAGATCGACGACTATCTCGACTACGTCCTGATCATGTTGCTGATCTTCGGCGTGTCCTTCGAGCTTCCGCTGTTGCTGGTGTTCCTCAACGTGATCGGTGTGCTGTCGCACGCCACGGTGGCCAAGCACCGGCGGATGGTCATCTTCCTGATGTTCGTGTTCGGCGCCGTCATCACGCCCGGCGGCGACCCGATCACCATGATGGCCTTGGCCGCGCCGATGATCCTGCTGTTCGCGGCCGCGGAGCTGTTCATGTACCTGCGCGAGAAGCGGCTGCCCGCGGGCGAGGACTTCTCGCACCTGTCCGACGATGAGGCCTCGTCGCTGGAAGAAGAGGATTCCGGTCCCGGGCGATAAGCGGTAGGTTCCGGGCGTGTCCCCTCAACTCGCCCTGCTCGTCAACCCCGCCGCCCGCGGCGGCAGGACGCTGCGCCTGCTCGAGCCCGTGGTCCGCCGCCTGCGCGCGGGCGGAGCCGAGGTGGCGGTGATCGTCGGCCGTGACGCCGCCGACGCGCTGGAACGGGCCTGCGCCGTCGCGGCGGAGCGTCCCGACGCGCTCGTGGCCTTCGGCGGCGACGGCCTGGTCCACCTGGCCGTGCAGGCCGTGGCGGGCACCGGAGTGCCGCTAGGCATCATCCCGATGGGCACCGGCAACGACCTCGCCTCCGCGTTCGGCGTCCCGCTGAAGGATCCGATGGCGGCGGCCCGCACCGTGCTGCGGATGCGGACCCGGCAGGTCGACGCCGTCCGCGTCCGGGCGGGCCTGGCCGACGAGTTGTTCGCCGGGGTGATGTGCTGCGGGTTCGACTCGCGGGTCAACGAGCGGGCCAACCGGCTGACCTGGCCGTCCGGCCGGGCGAAGTACCTGCGGGCGATGGTGGAGGAGCTGCGGGCGTTCCGGCCCATCCCGTTCCGCGTCACCCTCGACGGCGACGAGGTGATCGAGCGGGAGGCCATGCTGGTGGCCGTCGGCAACACCGGGTCCTACGGCGCCGGGATGCGGGTCTGCCCCGGTGCGCGACCCGACGACGGGCTGCTCGACGTGGTGATGCTGCAGGCCGTCGGCAAGGCGGAGTTCCTGCGCGTCTTCCCCAGCGTCTTCCGGGGGACGCACGTCGACCATCCCGCCGTGTCGGTCAGGCGGGCCAGGCACGTCCGGCTGGAGGCGCCCGAGGTGGTGGCCTACGCCGACGGGGAGCGTGTCGGGCCGATCCCCGTCACCTGCGAGGTCCAGCCTGGCGCGCTCCGGGTGCTCTGCTAGCAACCTGACTTTGTAAAGGCGCTCGGCTCAGACGCCCGCCCGCACCGGCGGCGGGGGCTCGGCGGCGGCCGGTCGGGACGTCCTGAGCAGGGCCGCGAGGACGAGCGCGGCGGCCATCACGCCCGCCGCCGAGACGAACACCACGTCGACGCCGTCCACGAGCGCCTGCACCACCCGCGCCCGGGTCTGCGGCGGCAGCGCGGCGCTCAGGCTGCGGGCGTCCAGGCCGGAGGGGAGCCGCGACTCGGTGGCGCGGTTCAGCACGATTCCGAACACGGCCGTGCCCAGGGCCGAGCCGAGCACCTGGGTGAAGCGGATCGCCGTCGTGGCCACCCCGAGCTGCGAGGGCGCCGCCGAGTTCTGCACCAGCATGACGACGATGCCGAGGACCATGCCGAGGCCGACGCCCATGAGGAGCAGGTCGAAGCGGAGCGTCCACGGCGAGGTGTCGGTGCGCAGCAGGCTCAGCAGCGCCATCGAGGCCGTCACGCAGGCCGTGCCCGCCACGAGGAACGGCTTGGTGGCGCGGCCCTTGGCGATGAGGACGCCGGAGACGGTGCCGGAGAGCACCATGCCCGCCGCCATCGGGATGAGGTACAGCCCCGAGTCGGTGGCCTGGACCCCCATCGCGGCCTGGAGGTAGACGACGGTGTAGAGCAGGCCGCCCGCCATGCCGAAGCCGGTCAGCAGTTGCAGCGGCAGCGCGATCCCCAGCGTCCGGTCGCGGAACATCGACAGCGGCAGGATCGGCTCCGCGGCGGCGAGCTGCCGCCAGCCGAACGCGGCGAACAGCGCGACGTCCAGTGCGATGAGCGCGAGCATGGCGGGGGAGTTCCAGGCGTAGGTCCTGCCGCCCCACTCGACGACCAGCAGCAGCAGGCAGGCCGCCGCGGCCACCAGGGCGGCGCCGGGGTAGTCGATGCGGTGCCGCAGCCCGCCGTCCCGCAGTCTGATCGCCGCGGCGGCCGACACCAGCACGAACAGGCCGACCGGCAGGTTGATGAAGAAGATCCACCGCCATGACAGGTGGTCGGTGAACAGGCCGCCTATCAGCGGGCCCGCGACCATGCCGAGCCCGGCGAGCAGGCCGCCCGCAACGCCGGCCGAGGCCCGCTTGTCGGCGGGGGTGAGGTGGGCGGCGACGACGAGGGTGACGCTCATCAGCCCGCCGCCGCCGAGCCCCTGCACCGCGCGGAACGCGATGAGCTGCCCCATGTCCTGTGCCAGTCCGCACAGCGCGGACCCGGCGAGGAACACCGCGACCGCGCCGAGATAGATCCGCTTGGCGCCGTAGACGTCGCACAGCTTGCCGTACAGCGGCAGCGCGGCGGTGGCGGCCAGCGAGTACGCGGTGACCAGCCACGGCAGGCGTTCCAGGCCGTGCGCGGGGTCGAGCTCGCCGACGATCGACCACGAGGCGGTCGAGACGATGTTCTGGTCGAGGACGGCCAGGATGAGCGTGAGCAACACGCCCACCATGGCGACCCTCTTCTGCTGTCCGGTCATCTTTGTAGACTGAGTCAAAAATTCGACCGAGTCAACTTCGATAAGGTGGGGGCGTGCGAGAGGGGCTGCGCGAGCGCAAGAAGCGGGAGACCCGCCAGGCGATCCACGACGCCGCGATGGAGCTGTTCGCCGAGCGCGGATTCGCTGGGGTGTCGGTGGTGGAGATCGCCGAACGGGTGGGCGTGTCCAAGATGACGGTGTTCAACTACTTCCCGACCAAGGAGGACATCGTGCTCGGCCCCATGGAGGAGAGCTTCGGCGACATCGCCTCCCTGGTGCGCGACCGGCGTCCGGGGGAGTCGCTGGTGGCGGGGGTACGACGGGAGTTCCTGGAGCGGCTGGCCAGGCACGCGCCCGAGACCGGCCTCGACGACAGCCCCGGCTTTCTGCGGCAGCTCAGCCTGTTCAGGCAGACCCCGTCGCTGGGGGCCAGGCTGCTGATGTTCCACGTCGCCGCCGAGGCCGCGCTGACCGCCGCCATCGAGGAGGAACGGCCCGGCGACCCGCGCGCCCCGTACGCCGCCAGCCAGCTCTACGGGCTGCTGCGCACCCTGCAGACGCAGAACACCCGCCGCATCTACCAGGGGCAGCGCGCCGAGCAGGCCTACCCGGACGCGCTGGCGGCCGCGAACACCGGCTTCGACCTGCTGGAGAGCGGCCTGGGCGACTACCTGGCGCCCTAGGGGCCGCGCCGGCCCCTTCCCGACACCGTGGGCCCGCGCCGTCCCTCCGCCTCGCCCTGGGCCTGCGGCCCCCTTCTCCTGCCCGGCCGGGACTGACCGGAATGGTGATTTCGGTAGGGTGGCGACTATGACGACGCCTGCGGAACGCTACGCCGCCTTCCGTCAGAAGTACGGGGACGACGGGCCCGCGCTCAGATCGTTCCGGGGTCTGTACGACTTCCAGCTCGACGACTTCCAGAGCGACGCCTGCCGCGCGCTGGAAGCCGGAGACGGGGTCCTCGTGGCGGCCCCCACCGGCTCGGGCAAGACGGTCGTCGGCGAGTTCGCCGTCCACCTGGGCCTGGAGGAGGGGCGCAAGTGCTTCTACACCACCCCGATCAAGGCGCTGTCCAACCAGAAGTACAACGACCTGGTCAAACGGTACGGCCCGGCCAAGGTCGGCCTGCTGACCGGTGACAACAGCGTCAACGGCGAGGCCCCGATCGTGGTGATGACCACCGAGGTGCTGCGCAACATGCTGTACGCCGGGTCCGCCACGCTGGCGGGGCTGGGCTTCGTGGTCATGGACGAGGTGCACTACCTGGCCGACCGCTTCCGCGGCGCGGTCTGGGAAGAGGTCATCATCCACCTGCCCGAGTCGGTCCGGCTGGCGGCGCTGTCGGCGACGGTCAGCAACGCCGAGGAGTTCGGCGAGTGGCTCGGCGAGGTGCGCGGCGACACCACGGTCATCGTCGACGAGGTCCGCCCGGTGCCGCTGTGGCAGCACATGATGATCGGCCACGGCATCTACGACCTGTTCATGTCCGACGATGAGACGCCGCGGATCAACCCCACGCTGATGCGGGTCACCCGCGACGCCGAGCGGCTCACGGCGGGCCGCGGCAGGCGCGGCTACGCCCGGCCGCAGCGCTCCAGGCCGCCCGACCGGGCGCAGGTGATCGAGAAGCTCGACGCCGAGGCGCTGCTGCCCGCGATCACGTTCATCTTCTCCCGCGCGGGTTGCGACGCGGCCGTCCTGCAGTGCCTGCACGCCGGGATCCGGCTCACCACCGAGCGGGAGCGCCACGAGATCAGGCAGCTCGTCGACGAGCGCACCGCCCACCTGCCCGACGAGGACCTGGCCGTGCTCGGCTACCTGGAATGGCGCGACTGCCTGGAGCGCGGCCTGGCCGCCCACCACGCGGGCATGTTGCCGGCCTTCAAGGAGGTCGTCGAGGAGCTTTTCACCCGCGGCCTGGTCAAGGCGGTCTTCGCCACCGAGACGCTGGCGCTGGGCATCAACATGCCCGCCCGCAGCGTCGTCATCGAGAAGCTCGACAAGTGGAACGGCGAGACGCACGCCGACCTCACCCCCGGCGAGTACACCCAGCTCACCGGCCGGGCGGGGCGGCGCGGCATCGACGTCGAGGGCCACGCGGTGGTGCTGTGGCAGCCGGGGATGGACCCGCTGTCGGTGGCCGGGCTCGCGGGCACCCGCACCTACCCGCTGCGCTCCAGCTTCCAGCCGTCCTACAACATGGCGGTCAACCTGGTCGGCCAGTTCGGCAGGGAGCGCGCCCGCACGCTGCTGGAGGAGTCGTTCGCGCAGTTCCAGGCCGACAGGGCGGTCGTGGGGCTGGCCAAGCAGCTGCGCAAGCACGAGGAGGCGCTGGAGGGCTACCAGGAGGCGATGACCTGCCACCTGGGCGACTTCACCGAGTACGCCGGGCTGCGCCGCCGCCTGTCCGACCGCGAGGCGGAGCTGTCCAGGCAGCGGGGCGCCGCGCGCAGGGCCGCCGCGGTCCGCTCGCTGGAGGCGCTGCAGCCGGGCGACGTGATCCGGGTGCCGGGCGGCCGAAGGGCGGGGCTGGCGATCGTGCTCGACCCCGGGCGCAACCCGCGCGGCAACGGCCCGAGCCCGCTGGTGCTCACGATCGGCAAGCAGGTCAAGAAGCTCGACGCGGCCGACTTCCCCGTCCCGGTGGAGCCGATCGAGAAGCTGCGCATCCCGAAGAACTTCAACGGCCGCTCGCCCAAGGAGCGCGCCAACCTCGTCTCCAGCCTGCTCGCCAAGATCGGCGACCGCGATCTGGGCAAGCCGGTCAGGGCCCGCGACCACGCCGTCGAGGACGACGAGATCAACGAGCTGCGCCGGCGCATCCGCCAGCACCCGTGCCACGGCTGCGACGAGCGCGAGAGCCACGCCCGCTGGGCCGAGCGCTACTACAAGCTGCTGCGCGAGACCGAGGGGCTGCGCCGCCGGGTCGAGGGCCGCTCGCACGTCATCTCCCGCACCTTCGACCGGATCTGCTCGGTGCTGGAGCAGCTCGGCTACCTGGAGGGCGAGACCGTCACCGACGAGGGCCGCCGGCTCGGCCGCATCTACACCGAGCTGGACCTGCTGACCGCCGAGTGTCTGCGCAGCGGCCTGTGGGAGGAACTGGAGCCGGCGGAGCTGGCCGCGTGCGTCTCGGCGCTGGTGTTCGAGTCGCGGCAGGCCGATGACGCCCGTCGTCCCAAGATCCCGGCGGGCCGGGCGCAGGACGCGCTGTCGGCCATGACGCGGCTCTGGGCCGAGCTGGAGGGCATCGAGTCCGACCACGGGCTGTCCACCATCCGCGAGCCGGACCTGGGCTTCGCGTGGGCGGCGTTCCGCTGGACGAAGGGGCACAACCTCGACGCGGTGCTGATGGACGGCGTCAACGGCAGCGAGCTGGCGGCGGGCGACTTCGTCCGGTGGATCAAGCAGCTGATGGATCTGCTCGGCCAGCTCGGCAACGCGGCCCCGCCCGGTAGCAAGATCAAGCAGACGGCGGCCAAGGCCATGGACGGCATGCGCCGCGGCGTGGTGGCGTACTCGTCGCTGGCCTGATCGTCCTCGACTGACCGGCCGGTCAAGGTGGTGTCGTGGTTCGTTTACCCAAGGTAACCATCAGGGCAGTTTTTGCGGCGTTCTTCGCGGAAATCCCCATGTCGGAAGCCTGATGCCCCTCCGGGCGCCGGCCCCACCGGCGTCCAGCCACCCCGCCAGGAGGTTGCCATGTTCGCCCTCGTCGCCGCTGTGCTGTTCCTGCTCGCTCTCGTCTTCGCCATCGCCGGGGTCGCCGTCGGCGGCATCGTGACGGTCACCACGCTCGGCGTCGCGGGCCTGCTCTGCCTCTCCCTGCACCTGATGGGGGTCGGCGCGGGCTGGCGTCCGCTCGGCAAGTAAGGCCAGGACCGCACCCAGGAAGGCACCCAGGAACCCAGGAAGGCACTAGGCCAGCGTGAAGCGGACCTCGCGGGTCGCGGGGTCCGCTCGCGTCAGCCGGACGGTGACCGTCTCGCCCAGCGGCAGGGGGCCATCGCAGCGGGCGATGACGGCCGGGTCCTCCAGTTGCACCTGGCCGCCCCCGCGACGGTCGTCGGTGTCGATCACCACCGCCTGGAACGGCTGTCCGATCCTGTCGCGCAGCAGGAACGCCTCCACCAGGTCCACGCAGGCGCGCTCGACGGCGCTCGCGCGCCTGCCAGTGGCCGACATGATGTCCGGCAGGGCCGGCAGCGACCGTGTGACGTCCTGCGGTATCGGCTCGCCCGCGGCGATCGCCAGGCACACCTCCGTGGCGTACCTGTCGGCCAGGCGCCGCAGCGGGGCCGTCACGTGCGCGTACGGGGCCGCCACCGCCGCATGGTCGGCGAGCTTCGGCGGGGCGCCGTCGAACGCGACGTAGCCCGAGCCGCGCAGCAGCACCTTCGACTCGTGCAGGAACGCGGCCTGGCGGGGGTCGCGCGGGTCCAGCCCGTGCACCACCTGACCGTAGGACGCGCCGTCCGGCCAGGACACGCCCAGCGCGCCGGCGACCCTGCGGACCTTGGTCAGGTCGCCCGCCTGCGGCGGCGGCAGGACCCGCAGCAGGCCGACCTCCGCGTCCAGCATCATCGAGGCGGCGGCCACGCCGGTGAGCAGGGAGATCTGCGCGTTCCACGCCTCGGCGGGCAGCGGCGCCCGGTAGGCGAGCCGGTAGCCGCCGTCGGCCGCGACCACCTCCTGCTCGGGGGTGGGCAGCGTGACGCCGCCACGCTCGCGCTCCCGTTCCAGCCTGAGCTCGCCGATCTCGGCCAGCAGGCCGAGTGTGCCGTCGGCGGTGCCGGTCTCGACGGACGCCTGGACGTAGCCGTAGTCCAGCCGTTCCCGGCTGCGGACCAGGGCCCGCTGGACGTCGGCGCCGACCGTGCGGCCCTCGGCGTCCAGGTCGATGCGCCACACGGCCGCCGGGCGCGTCGTGCCGGGGAGCAGGCTGGCCGCGCCCTCCGACAGCACCGCGGGATGCAGCGGCACCCGGCCGACGGGCAGGTAGACGGTCTCGCCGCGGGTGCGGGCCTCGGTGTCGATCGCGCCGCCGGGACGCACGAACGCGCCGACGTCGGCGATGGCGTACCAGACGCGGTAGCCGGCGCCGAGCCGCTCCAGGTGGACGGCCTGGTCGAGGTCCATTGAGCCGGGCGGGTCGATGGTGACGAACGGCAGGTCCGTCAGGTCGTCCCGTCCGTCGAGCTTCGGCGCCTCGGCCACCCGCTCCGCCTCGTCCAGGACGGCCTCGGGGAACGCGCCCGGCAGCTTGAGCTCGCGCAGGACGCGGTCGAAACCGTCCTCGAGACGGGTTGGTATCTGGCTTTCGACCCGTATGTTCGTTTTCGGCACTCGCTCAACCTAGCGCTGTTCAGTCCGGCGCCTCGATGACGGGTGCCGCGGGCGCAGCCCGCCGGCCCGTCCGGCTCTCAGGACGCCAGGACGTCCAGGAGACGGTTGAGCGGGCTGTCGAGGCCGTAGCGGTCGGCCAGGCGCACCAGCGACTCGGGGTCGCGCGGCTTCGACGGGAGAGCCAGGTCGGCGGCGGGCAGCGGCGCGTCGGAGACCACCTCCACCACCGCGGGCGCCACCCTCAGGTAGTCGCGGGCGGCGACCAGGCGGGCGCGGGCGCCCGCTGGGAAGCCGGACGTCTCGCCAGCGTCGAGCGCCGCCAGCAGCGCCTCCAGCGAGCCGAAGCGGGTGATGAGCGAGGCCGCCGTCTTCTCGCCGACGCCCGGCACGCCGGGCAGGCCGTCGCTGGGGTCGCCGCGCAGCGTCGCGAAGTCGGCGTAGGCGCGGCCGGGGATGCCGTACTTGCCCGTCACGAACGCCTCGTCCACCAGCTGCAGGTTGCGCACGCCGCGCGCCGTGTACAGGACGCGGACCGGGCGGGAGTCGTCGACGAGCTGGAACAGGTCGCGGTCGCCCGTCACGATGTCGACCGCGCCGCTCGCCCGGTGGGTCAGGGTGCCGATCACGTCGTCGGCCTCGTGGCCGGGCGACTCCAGCCTGGCGATGCCCACCGCGTCGAGCACCTGCTCGATCACCGGGATCTGGGGCACCAGCGTGTCGGGCACCTCCTCGGCGTCGCCCTGGGCGACCCGGTGCGCCTTGTACGTCGGGATCGCCGCCACCCGGAAGGCGGGTCGCCAGTCGGCGTCCATGGTGGCCGCCAGCTCGGTGGGCTCGTGCTGGCGCACCAGGGTGGCGATCATGTCGATGAGGCCGCGCACCGCGTTGACGGGCATGCCGTCGGGCGCGGTGATCGTGTCGGGGATGCCGTAGAAGGCGCGGAAGTACAGCGACGGTGTGTCCAGAAGCATCAGCACCCGTCCATGGTCGCACCCCCGGCGGCCTGCTGCTCGTCTCCCACGACGCCCCCACCGATGCCCCCACCTATGCCCACCGCCAGCAGGCACGCGTCGTCCTCCGGGTTGGGGCCGCCGATGTCGGTGAGCAGGCGGTCGAGCGCGGTGTCCAGGTCGTGGCCCGGCAGGTCGCGGGCCGCGGCGAGCACCAGGCGCAGGCCTGCGTCGATGTCGCGGGTGCGCCGCTCCACCAGGCCGTCGGTGAACAGCAGCAGCAGGTCGCCGTCGCGCAGCTCGGTGCTGGCCAGCTGGTAGCTCAGGTCGCAGGCGGCCCCCAGGACCACCCCCTTGGGGTGGTCGAGCTGCCTGGCCGTGCCGTCGCGCACCAGGATCGGCGCCAGGTTGCCCGCCTGGCCCCAGGTGAACACCATGGTCGCGATGTCGAGGTGGCCGATGACCGCCGTGGCCGTCGTCTCCTGCAGCCGGTGCAGCACCAGCTCGTTCAGCCAACGCAGCAGCCTGTCGGCGGGCTCGCCGGTCATGGTCAGCCCGATCAGGGCGTGCCGGAGCTGGGCCATGCGGGCGATCGCGGACAGGCCGTGGCCGGAGACGTCGCCGATGGCCAGCAGCGCCCGGCCGTCGGGCAGGACCGCGGCGTCAAACCAGTCGCCGCCCAGGTGGGCCGTCTTCTCCGCAGGGACGTAGCGCACCGCGATCCTGGTGTGCGGCAGGTCGAGGCAGCCGACGGGCTCGGGCAGGATCGCCTCGCGCAGCGCCAGCATCACGTGCCGCTCCTCGGCCGCCTGCTCGCGCGCCTCCAGCAGCTGGCGGCGCGACTCGGTCATGATCCGCTCGGCGCGGCGGCGGCCGGTGATGTCCTGCACCACGCCGTGCACCACACCTTCGGCCGCACCTTCGACCGTGCTGCGGCCCTCGCCGTGCCCCTCACCGTTCACCGCGGTCAGCGGCTCCAAGACGATGCGCAGGTTGCGCAGCTCTCCGCCCCGCCGGATGCGCACCTCGGCCTGCACCGGCTCCGGGCTCCGCCCGACCGAGCACAGCAGCTTCTCCAGCGCCCACAGGTCGCGGGGCTCCACGTGCGCGGCCAGGTCGGACAGGCCGATCGGCCCATCGTCGCGGTTCCTGCCGAAGATCACGTAGACCTGGTCGGACCAGAGCGCCTCGCCGGTGTGCAGGTTCCACTCGGCCCAGCCCAGGTTCCCGAGCCGTTCCGCGTGCGCCAGCCTGGCGGCCAGCATGGCCGCGGCCTGCTGCTTGGCGGGGTGCCGGGTGAGCTCGCCCGCGCTCATCGGACGATGGTGCGGGCCGCCTCTGATGTCGACCATGGTCACACTCCAGAAAGGCGGTGGAACGGGACAATTGGCCCACCATACGTGACCGGTCTTCAACAGAGTGTAGCGGGGGCTTGCCGCGTTGTGAGAGCTTTTCGCGGATTTTAGGCAGCCCGGTCCGGAGTAGATTGAGGGCTGTGACGTCCTCAGATCTGTATCCCGTTTCCCGCCTGGCAGCCGTCCAGGAAGCCACCGCCAAGGCGGGCCTCGACGCCCTGCTCCTCACGCCGGGCCCCGACCTGCGCTACGTCAGCGGCTACGACGCCAAGCCGCTGGAGCGGCTGACCTGCCTGGTGGTGCCCGCATCCGGCGAGTCGTACATGATGGTGCCGCGCCTGGAGCTGCCCGCCGCGGAGGCCTCGCCCGCGTCCCGGCTCGGGCTGGAGTTCGTGGCGTGGGACGAGACCGACGACCCGTACGAGATCGCGGCCAAGCGGCTCGGGCAGGTCGCCAAGGTCGGGCTCGCCGACCGGATGTGGGCGATGGCGTCCCTGCGCTTCCGCGCCGCGCTGCCGGCGGCCGAGCAGGTGCTCGCCGGCACCGTGCTGCGCGAGCTGCGGATGCGCAAGTCGCCCGTGGAGGTGGCGGCGCTGCGCGAGGCGGGCGAGGCGATCGACTCCGTGCACCGGCGGGTGCCCGAGCTGCTGCGCGCGGGGCGCACCGAGCGCGAGGTGGGCCGCGACATCGCCGAGGCGATCCTGGCCGCGGGCCACTCGACGGTCGACTTCGTCATCGTCGCGTCCGGGCCGAACGGGGCCAGCCCGCACCACGATGTGTCGGACCGGGTGATCCAGCCCGGTGAGCCCGTCGTCGTCGACATCGGCGGCCAGCTGCACAACGGGTACTGCTCCGACTCCACCCGCACCTACTCCGTCGGCGAGCCGCCCGCCGAGTTCGCGTCCTACTACGAGGTGCTGCGCCAGGCCCAGGAGGCCGCCTGCGCCGCCGTCCGGCCGGGCGTGCCATGCGAGTCGATCGACGCGGCCGCCCGCGACCTGATCGCCGAGGCCGGCTACGGCGAGTACTTCGTCCACCGCACCGGGCACGGCATCGGCATCGAGACGCACGAGGAGCCCTACATCATCTCCGGCAACGCCGAGCCGATGGAGCCGGGCTTCGCCTTCTCCGTCGAGCCCGGCATCTACCTGCCCGGCAGGCACGGGGCGCGCATCGAGGACATCGTGGTGTGCACCGAGTCCGGGGGCGAGCGGCTCAACAACACCCCTCGAGAATTGGTGATCATTTAGGGCAGAATCGGGGCATACACGCTCTCACGAGGAGTTTTCGATGACTGTCGAACGTGCCCTGCCCACCCCTGAGGCGCACGACCTGCTCGACCTGGCCCGCGACCTGATCGCCAAGGAGGTCGCGCCCCGGGCCGCGGCCGACGAGGCCGCCGGGCAGTTCCCGCGCGAGGTGTTCGCCACGCTCGGCGCCGCCGGGCTGCTCGGCCTGCCGTACCCGGAGGAGTACGGCGGCGCCGCCCAGCCGCAGGAGGTGTACCTGCAGGTCGTGGAGGAGCTGGCGGCCGGATGGCTGGCCGTCGGGCTGGGCACGTCCGTGCACACCCTGTCCTGCTTCCCCGTGGCGGCCTACGGCGGCGAGGAGCAGAAGGCCGAGCTGCTGCCCGCCATGCTCGGCGGCGACCTGCTCGGCGCCTACTGCCTGTCGGAGCCGCAGTCCGGCTCCGACGCCGCCGCGCTCACCACCAAGGCGGTCCCGGGCCCCGACGGGTACGCCGTCAGCGGCGTCAAGGCGTGGATCACCCACGGCGGCGTCGCCGACTTCTACACGCTGATGGCCCGCACCGGGGAGGCCGGGCCGCGCGGCATCTCCTGCCTGCACGTCCCGGCCGGGCTCGACGGGCTGTCCTTCGCCACTCCCGAGCACAAGATGGGCATGCGCTCCTCGCCCACCGCCCAGGTCCGCTTCGACGACGTGCGGCTGCCGCACTCCGCGCTCGTCGGAGCGGAGGGAGAGGGGTTCCGCATCGCCATGGCGGCCCTCGACGGGGGCAGGCTCGGCATCGCCGCCTGCGCCGTGGGCGTCGCCCGGGCCGCCCTCGACACCGCCGCCTCCTACGCCAGGGAGCGGCGCCAGTTCGGCAGCCGCATCGTCGACTTCCAGGGGATCTCGTTCATGCTGGCCGACATGGCCACGCAGATCGCCGCCGCCCGCGCCCTGTACCTGGAGGCCGCCAGGCTCCGCGACGCGGGCAGGCCCTACGGGACGAAGGCGGCCATGGCCAAGCTGTTCGCCACCGACATGTGCATGAAGGTCACCACGGACGCCGTCCAGATCCTGGGCGGGTACGGGTACGTCGAGGACTTCCCGGTGGAGCGGTACATGCGTGAGGCCAAGGTCCTGCAGATCGTGGAGGGCACCAACCAGATCCAGCGCCTGGTGATCGGCCGGACCTTCGCCAAGGGGTGACAGCCGGCTGGTCCGCCGATCCCGGGGCCCGGAAGACGCGCTGCCGGGGTCCGACCGGTAGCTGAGCCGGCGGCGCTTCGTCCAGGTTCGTCACGCAAGAGAGAGGCCGCATGACGGGTGAGCGGATCATCGGCGTCGGGGTCGTGCTGACCGCGCCGGACGGGCGGATCCTGCTGGGGGAGCGGCACAAGGCCGGGGAGAGCCCGTCGTGGTGCCTGCCCGGCGGTGCCGTCGAGGCAGGCGAGACGTTCGAGGTGGCGGCGGTGCGGGAACTCGGCGAGGAGACCGGTATCCGTGACGCCGGGCCGCCCCGCGTCGTGGCGGTCGTGGTGGACCATCCGGGCGGCGCGGTGCGGGTCACGGCGGCGGTCGTCATGGCGCTGGGCGCCACGGCTCCCGCTGTCACCGAGCCGCAGGTCTTCCGGGCGTGGCGGTGGTTCGCGCAGGAGGACCTGCCGTCCCCGCTGTTCCCGGCGACCGCCCACGTGCTGGCCGCCACCACCGGCGCCCCATCCGTCCCGGACGCGGTCGGCTACTACCCCGTCCTTGTCGGAGTGGCTGAGGCGGGAGTGGGCCAGCGCCCACTCGAAACCCGCACGGGGGGCTCAGGCGGCGCAACGGGATCAATCAGGGGTGCAGTGCCGACCTGAGGGCGGAGATGGATCTTTGGGGACTTTGTGGCTGGCGAGTCAGCGTTGCTCCGGTGGGGCGCGGGAGCGGCGGCTTCTATCCTGCTGCACATGACGGTGGGGTTTCTGTTCTGTGCGGATCCGCTGCGGCCTCGCGGTGTCGATCCGCACTTCGCCGCGCAGGCACAGGCCGTACGGGATCTCGGCGGGACGGTGGCGCTGATCGACCACGACGCGCTGACGGCGGGCCGGGTCGAGGAGGCGGTGGCGCGGGTGCCCGCCGGGTTCGGGCCCGTCTGGTACCGAGGGTGGATGCTGCGCACGGAACAGTACCGGACGCTCGACGAGACGCTGCGGCGGAGGGACTGCCACCTGCTCACCGACGCCCGCGCCTACCGCACCGGCCACGAGCTGCCCGGCTGGATCTTCAGCTTCCGCCACCTGACGCCCGCCACGGCCGTGCTCCCGATGGCGTCCGGAGAGGCGCCCCCGGACGCGGAGCGGCTGGGCAGGCTCACCGCCGGGCTGGGCGGCGGCTTCGTGGTGAAGGACTACGTCAAGTCCCGCAAGCACGAGTGGCTGGAGGCCTGCTACGCGCCCGACCTGGCGGCGCTGGAACGCGTGTCGGCCCGCTTCCTCGAACTCCAGGGCGAGGACCTGACCGGCGGGCTGGTCATCCGCGAGTTCGAACGCTTCGACGAGCGTCAGACCCGGGTCTGGTGGCTGGACGGTGAGCCGATCTTCATCGGGCCGCACCCCGACAGCTCCGACGGCGCCTTCCTGAACCCCGGCGACCTGGGGGAGGCGCGGGAAGCGGTCGGCGACCTCGCGGCCCGGTTCGTCACCACCGATCTGGCACGGCGGGACGACGCTCTCTGGCGGGTGATCGAGGTGGGCGACGGCCAGGTCAGCGACTGGCCGTCGGGCGTGGACCCGTCCGCGCTGGCCGGCCCGCTCCTCGCCGCCAGGATCGCCTGACCCGGTGCCCCGGCTGAGTGACCCCTCGGGAGAAGGGGCGCTCGCCGTTCAGCCGATGAGATGACCGGTTTCGGTCTGTGGGCTGATTTCGGAAAGACGGGTGTATCAGATCCCCTCCGTCGGACTCTGCCAAGAGGAGAGCAACGGAGGGGGTGAGACAGGATGCATCTCGGACGGACGACAGAGCTGGCCTTACTGCGCGCGGAGCTGCACGCCTCCGATGCGGGCCCCGCGCGAAGGGTGCTGGTCGAAGGGCCGGAGGGGATCGGCAAGACCGCGCTGATCCGCCAGGCGTTCGACACCGAGCAGCCCCTGCGGCTGCTCTCGGCGAGCGGGGAGGAGGCCGAGCGCGGGCTCAGGTTCGGCGTGATGCGCCAGCTCGCGCCGGACGCGACCGGCGACGACCCGTACACCGTGGGACAGTCCGTCTGCGACGCCATCGGCCGCCTCCAGGCCGAGGGGCCGGTGGTCGTCGTGGTCGACGACGCCCAGTGGGCCGACAGGCTGTCACTGAGGGCTCTCACGTACGTCCTGCGCCGCCTGCGCGGTGGTCGCGTCCTGGTGGTCGTGGCCTGCAGGGACGTCGCCGACCCGTGGCTTCCTGACGGGTTGCGTCGCCTGCTGACCGGCGACGGTGCTCTCCGCACCCCGCTGACCGGCCTGACCACCCCGGAACTCGCCGGCCTGGCGGAACAGGCAGGACTGCCGGCCCGAGCCGGGCAGGTGGACGCGTCCGGGGCTGCCGGGCAGGTGGACGGGGCTGGGCGTGCGGAGGCGTTCGCGCCTGTCGGCCCGCTGGACGGGGGCGGGCCGGTTGGGGGCCTCGGGCGGCAGGCGCTGTCCGAGCGGGCGGTCGCCCGGTTGCGCGCGCACACACTGGGGAACCCGCTGCACGCCCTCGCGCTGCTCGCGACCGTCCCGCCGCATCGGCTGGCCGATCCGGCCGCGCCGCTGCCCGCACCTGACACCTACGCCCGTCCGTTCGCCAGGCGGCTGGAGGCCTGCGGGCCGAGCGCGCGGGCGCTCGTGGCCGCCTGCGCCGTTCTCGGCGGACGGACCACGCTTCACCTCGCCGCGACGGTGGCTGCCTCGGCGGCTGCCACAGCGGCTGCCACAGTGGCTGCCACAGTGGCTGCCTCTGCGATGCCCGCTCCGTCCCGTCCGACCGCGCGGCCTGCGGGGGCCCGCGCAGTGGTGCGGGCGGCGGGCGTCGCCTGGGCCGGTGTGCCGGCCGGGGCGCTGGACGCGCTCGAAGAGGCCGTCACCGCCGGAGTGCTGGAAGAGTCCCCCGGCAGGGTCATCGGCTTTACCGAGCCCCTGGCGCGGGCGGCCGCGTACGGCCGGCTGGGCGCGGGGGCGCGGGCCAGGCTGCATCTGGCGGCCGCCGGGGTGGTCGAGGACGCCGGGCAGGCGCTGCGTCATCGGGCCGCCGCCGCGAGCGGTCCCGACGAGGCGCTGGCCGAGGAGCTGGCCCGGTACGCCGCCAAGGCCGCCCAGCACGGCCTGTGGGAGGAGGCCACCGCCCATCTCGAGGTGGCGGCGGGGCTGGCCGAGTCCGCCGCCCGTCGCGACGAGTTGCAGACGGCCGTGCTCGAACACGTCCTGATGGGCGGGGACGTCGGGCGGGCGGCCGAGCTGGCCGCCGTCCGGAACGCCGACCCTCGCCCGGTGCGGCGGTACGTGCTCGGACGGCTCGCGCTGGCCTCCGGACGCCTCGAGGAGGCGGCAGGGCTGCTCGCGTCGGCCTGGCGCGACAGGGAGCCGGGCTTCGCCGCCGACGTCGCCGAGCAGCTCGCCTGGCTGCACCTCGTCACGGCCGACCGCGAGGGCGCGGCGACGTGGGCGCTGGCGGCCATCGAGGAGCCCATCCAGGGGGTGGCGGCCCGTCCGTACGACGTGCTGGTGCTGAGCTCGCCCGACGCCGAGAGGCGGCGGGAGGAGCCCGAGGGCGGCGTGGCGGCCGCGGTCCGCAGGTTGCGGGAGGACGACGCCGCGGGGGCGCGCCGACTGCTGGCAGGGACCGTGGCCGCGCTCGCCGGGTCAG